>NZ_LHVN01000002.1:0-155813 GCF_001269815.1 Pseudomonas sp. P1.31
GCAGGGTTAGTCGGTCCCTAAGGCGAGGCTGAAAAGCGTAGTCGATGGAAAACAGGTTAATATTCCTGTACTTCTGGTTATTGCGATGGAGGGACGGAGAAGGCTAGGCCAGCTTGGCGTTGGTTGTCCAAGTTTAAGGTGGTAGGCTGAGATCTTAGGTAAATCCGGGATCTTAAGGCCGAGAGCTGATGACGAGTGTTCTTTTAGAACACGAAGTGGTTGATGCCATGCTTCCAAGAAAAGCTTCTAAGCTTCAGGTAACCAGGAACCGTACCCCAAACCGACACAGGTGGTTGGGTAGAGAATACCAAGGCGCTTGAGAGAACTCGGGTGAAGGAACTAGGCAAAATGGCACCGTAACTTCGGGAGAAGGTGCGCCGGTGAGGGTGAAGGACTTGCTCCGTAAGCTCATGCCGGTCGAAGATACCAGGCCGCTGCGACTGTTTATTAAAAACACAGCACTCTGCAAACACGAAAGTGGACGTATAGGGTGTGACGCCTGCCCGGTGCCGGAAGGTTAATTGATGGGGTTAGCTAACGCGAAGCTCTTGATCGAAGCCCCGGTAAACGGCGGCCGTAACTATAACGGTCCTAAGGTAGCGAAATTCCTTGTCGGGTAAGTTCCGACCTGCACGAATGGCGTAACGATGGCGGCGCTGTCTCCACCCGAGACTCAGTGAAATTGAAATCGCTGTGAAGATGCAGTGTATCCGCGGCTAGACGGAAAGACCCCGTGAACCTTTACTATAGCTTTGCACTGGACTTTGAATTTGCTTGTGTAGGATAGGTGGGAGGCTTTGAAGCGTGGACGCCAGTTCGCGTGGAGCCAACCTTGAAATACCACCCTGGCAACTTTGAGGTTCTAACTCAGGTCCGTTATCCGGATCGAGGACAGTGTATGGTGGGTAGTTTGACTGGGGCGGTCTCCTCCTAAAGAGTAACGGAGGAGTACGAAGGTGCGCTCAGACCGGTCGGAAATCGGTCGTAGAGTATAAAGGCAAAAGCGCGCTTGACTGCGAGACAGACACGTCGAGCAGGTACGAAAGTAGGTCTTAGTGATCCGGTGGTTCTGTATGGAAGGGCCATCGCTCAACGGATAAAAGGTACTCCGGGGATAACAGGCTGATACCGCCCAAGAGTTCATATCGACGGCGGTGTTTGGCACCTCGATGTCGGCTCATCACATCCTGGGGCTGAAGCCGGTCCCAAGGGTATGGCTGTTCGCCATTTAAAGTGGTACGCGAGCTGGGTTTAGAACGTCGTGAGACAGTTCGGTCCCTATCTGCCGTGGACGTTTGAGATTTGAGAGGGGCTGCTCCTAGTACGAGAGGACCGGAGTGGACGAACCTCTGGTGTTCCGGTTGTCACGCCAGTGGCATTGCCGGGTAGCTATGTTCGGAATAGATAACCGCTGAAAGCATCTAAGCGGGAAACTAGCCTCAAGATGAGATCTCACTGGAACCTTGAGTTCCCTGAAGGGCCGTCGAAGACTACGACGTTGATAGGTTGGGTGTGTAAGCGCTGTGAGGCGTTGAGCTAACCAATACTAATTGCCCGTGAGGCTTGACCATATAACACCCAAGCAATTTGCTTGCTTCGAAGCTGAAAAGCGAAAGAGCACCAGATTGCGGTGTGTGAAGACGAAACGAACCGAAAGTTCGATGTTCACAAACACCGAAAGCTGTCACATACCCAATTTGCTGAAGCGAGGCCAACTGGCCACGACTCAGTACCCGAATTTCTTGACGACCATAGAGCGTTGGAACCACCTGATCCCATCCCGAACTCAGCAGTGAAACGATGCATCGCCGATGGTAGTGTGGGGTTTCCCCATGTGAGAGTAGGTCATTGTCAAGATTAAATTCCGAAACCCCAATTGCGAAAGCAGTTGGGGTTTTGTTTTAGTAGAAGTATCTGTTTTTGCTGGCTTGTTACCGTGTTGACGGGCCAGATAAAGAATTTCTTGACGACCATAGAGCGTTGGAACCACCTGATCCCATCCCGAACTCAGTAGTGAAACGATGCATCGCCGATGGTAGTGTGGGGTTTCCCCATGTGAGAGTAGGTCATCGTCAAGATTAAATTCCGAAACCCCTGTCTGCTAACGCAGACAGGGGTTTTGTCATTTCAGGGTCTGCACAATCCAATGATCAAACCGCTTTACGTGCCTTGCTGATACGTCGAGCCTGCCATTTGCGCCACCAGATGTAGACGCCAGTCCCTGACAACCCCGCAATCAAAACACCTAACACCGCGATCATTACTTGCCCCGTTACACCAATGATCCGTCCACCGTGTATCGGTAACTGCAACCGGTAAAACTGTTCACCTAACGTCCCCTGTCCCGCGATCTCCTGACCTAACAATCGCCCATCGGTACCGTGAAAGAACAGCCAGGACTTACCATGTGCTTCAGTGTCATGCTGCCCGAATCCTGCGCCGTAGAAGTTGTACTCAAAGCTGTAATACATCTCCCCGATTTCTGCTGTCAGCCCTAACCTTTTCCCCTCTTCCAATGCCCTCTCGTACGCCTGTTGATAACTCAATCGAGTCACCCCCAACTCTGAGGAAGGCATTCGTCCTCGCGCCTCGTAGACGCTCGGCTCAATCGGTGAAAACAGCGACACCGTAGGCTTGAACACCTGACTCGGCAAGTTCATGGCCACGCTACTTACCGCGATCGGCAGCAACAACAGCCACAGCCATAATCCACCCGCGCGATGCAGATCGAAGTTAAGCCGATAGGCATGCCCGCCCTTGACCTTCCAGGCCGTCGACCACTTCTTCCAGAACGGCTTGCCACGCGGCAACGTCAGCCACAGCGCCACAAAACAATCGATCACCCACGCGATTGCCACCAGGCCCATCAACCACAGTCCCCAGTTGCCTGGCAGCGTCAGGTTGTAATGGAATTCGAGAATGAACGGGACGAAATTCTCCCGCTGAAAACAGCACTCTCCCCAGTAGCGCTGACCCGTTTGCTGAGCATTTACCGGATCGAGATAGAACACTTGATTGCGCTCATCGAACGGCTTGCCCGTCGCCGGATGTTACGTGGCACCGCCGCCATTAGCGCGGTATGCCCGGCCTCATGCGGATACTCCATGTACCAGACCTGCAGCTTCGGATGCGCAGATTGCACCGCATCAACCAGCTCGCCCGGCGGCAATCGCGAACCCTCGGCAGACGCCGAATAAAACTGCGGGTTCAACCACTCATCCAGCTCATGGTTGAACGCCAGAATGCTTCCGGTAATCCCGGCCAGCAGCAGGAACACTGCCGTGGCCAAACCGACATAGCGATGCAACAAAACCAGAAACGCACGCATGAAAATTTTCCCCACTGAAACGACAAAGCCAGCCCCTGAATTTCAGGGGCTGGCTTTCTTATGCACGAGACAAATGACTTAGAACTGGTAGCTGACCGTCGCCGCGACGTTGCGCTCTTCGCCCATGTAGCAGAAGTTCAGACTGGCGCAGGAAGCGACGTAGGACTCGTTGGTCAGATTGTTCGCGTTCAGGCGTACGTCGACGCCCTTCAAGCCAACCTTGCCCAGGTCATATCCGATCGAGGCGTCGAAGAGTGTGTAGGACGGCACCTTCAAGGTGTTTTCCGCATCCGCCCAGCTGTAACCGACATAACGCACACCACCGCCCAGACGCAGGCCATCGAGCGCTGCGCTGTCGAACTTGTAGTCAGCCCACAACGACGCCATGTGTCGCGGCGCCTGTGTTGGCGAGTTGCCTTTGTTCTCGATCACATCGGTCGGCGTGCTCAAGGTGCTGACCATCGACTTCGAATATTCGATGTCGGTGAAGGTGTAGCTGCCGAGCACTTTTAGGTTCTCGGTCAGTTGCATGTGCGCTTCCAGCTCCAGACCTTGCGAGCGGACAGCGCCTACAGCGCGGTAGAAGTTTTCCTGCGGCAGTTTGGTCGCCAGGTTCTCCTGGTCGATGCGGAACAGCGACGCGGTGAACAGGTTGTCAGTGCCCGGCGGTTGGTACTTCAAACCGACTTCCCACTGCGTGCCATCGGTTGGCGCCAACGGATTACCGGCGCTGTCGGCATAGGAGTTCGGGTTAAACGATTCCGAGTAACTGACGTAAGGCGCCAGACCGTTATCGAACAGGTACAACGCACCCGCGCGGCCGGTCAGTTTGGTGCGTCGGTCGTTGATCTCTGTACCTTCCGGACGCCCCGCTTCAGCGATGCGGTTCTCATCAGAGGTCTCGACCCAATCCTGTCGCAAGCCCAGCGAGAAGCGCCATTTATCCATCTCGATCAGGTCTTGCAGGTATACGCCGGTCTGCTCCAGACGACGCAGATAGCTGGTCTCGCCGTACATATCGATCGCCGAGTTGCCGTACACCGGGTTGAACGCATTGATCGGCGCGAGACCGCCGCTGGTCCAGTCGACCACAGTTTTACGCCGCTGGTAATCCGCACCCATCAACACGGTGTGCTTGGTCGCGCCGGTGAAAAATTCCGCCTGAAGCATGTTGTCGACGATGAACGCATGCAGACGCTCATCACCGCCGGTGTAGTAGCGGTTCAGCTCGTTGCTGGTCGGCGTAGTCCAGCCATAGGCGTAGACCTGATCCATGTTCACTTTCGAATCGAGGTAGCGGAAGTTCTGTCGCGCGGTGAAGACATCATTGAAGCGATGTTCGAACTGATAACCGAACGACTGCTGATCACGCGAGTAACCGTCGATCCCCGGCTCGCCCTCAAAGAAGTGCGGGGAGATCCGGTTGCCGTTGCGCTGATGGATCGTGCCGTCCGCCGGCACGCCGCCGTGGTAGCCGCCATCCGGATCGTGTTGCAGATACGCCTGCAAAGTCAGCGACGTATCTTCATTGAAATCGATGCTGACGGTTGGCGACAGAGCGAAGCGTTTTTCCTTGTTGTGGTCGAACTGCGTGTCGGACTGATCCGTTAACCCGATCAGACGATAGGCAATGCGCTTGTCGTCATCGACCGGGCCGCTGAAGTCAAAACCGACCCCGCGCTGACCTTGCGTACCGACGGTGGCTTGCACCTGATGATAAGCCTCGTAGAGCGGCTTTTTACTGGTCAGTGCCACCAGGCCGCCCGGCGAACTGCGGCCGTACAGAACCGACGACGGCCCCTTGAGAATGTCCACGCGTTCCAGGAAATACGGGTCGACCTGCATGGTGCTGTAAGTGCCGCTGTCGCCCATCGACTTGAGGCCGTCGAGGTAAATGTTATCCACGGAGCCGTCGTTGAAGCCGCGCATCGCCACGTAGTCATAACGATGGGTCGCGCCATACGGATTGGTCAGCACACCCGGGGTGTAGCGCATGGTTTGCGAGACGGTTTGCGAACCTTGGTCGTCCATTTGCTCGCGAGTGACTACCGACACGCTCTGCGAGGTTTCCAGCAATGCGGTACTGGTTTTGGTGGCGATCTGGCTGTGCGTGGCGTTGTAGCCGTCCATGCTGCCTAGCGCGTTGCCGAGGGCGAAGCCTTTGATGTCGGTGGTCGGCAGGGCCAGTGCTTCGGTCTCGGCGATCGGGCGCAGGACGTAGCTGCTGCCATCCTGACTGACCGCTTCCAGACCGGATCCGCCAAGCAAATGGCTCAGCGCCTGATCAGTCGAATATTCACCCTGTACACCCGGCGATTGCCGGCCCTGAGTTTGCTGCGGCGTCATCGACAAGGTGATGCCGGCCTGGCGTGCGAACTGATTCAGCGCTTCGCCCAACGGCCCGGCAGCGACGTTGTAGCGCTGGCCGACTTCACTGTTAACGGTGTCGGCCGCCACGCTGACGCTTGGCAGCACAGCGACGCCCAGCGCGGTGGAAAACAGCGCCGCCCGAATGGCGTGGCGCAACCGGCCCGATTCGCAGGTGAAATTCAGAGGGTTCTTACAGGTGGCGCGGACAGTCATTGTAGGTTTCCGTAGGAAGTCGCAAACGCTTGAATTGAAGTGCTTACTGACTAAGCCGGACTTGCCACAAAAACCCGCCAAAATAATTTCAGACCACACGTTCCAGGGTCACCCACCAGCGTGTGCGATAGCGCAACTGCACCGGCAAGGTCTGCGGCAGGATGGCCAGCAACTTGTCGGTGTCTTCGAGGCGGAACACGCCGGACAGGCGCAAGTCGGAAACCTCTGATGCGCAATTCAGAAAACCCTGACGATAGCGGCCGACTTCCTTGAGGAAATCGCCCAGACGCATATTGCGCGTGACGATCAAGCCGTCGACCCACGCGCCCGCATCCATATCCAGCGCCGGTGCCGGACGCACTTGATAGGGATCGATCAGATAACTCTGTCCGGCCAGCGCTTCGATAACAGTCCCGGCAGAATGAATGGCCACCTGCCCGTGGGTGACGCTCAGCCGCGTGCAATCGCTGTCCTGACGCAGGATGAACCGCGCATTCTGCGGCTCGTAGGATCCGTCACGACTTTGCACGCGCAGTGGCCGCTCGAAGTCAGCGCCTTCATCGGCACCACCACAGGTGACGATGATTTCGCCGCGCGTCAGTCTGATCAGCCGTTGTTGCGCGGTGTAATCCAGATCCACCGCGCTGGCGGTATTGAGCTCGATCCGCGTGCCGTCCGGCAACTGGAAACCACGCCGCTCGCCGGTGGCCGTGGCGTAATCGGCGCTCCATTGCTGCCACGCGGCCGTGTCTTTGGCCAACCATGCGGCGGAGCCCATCAACACTGCGCCAGACAACAGCTTCAACGCCTGCCGACGATTCAGTCCCTGCGCGCTGTTCTCCAGGGTATTGAATGCCACTTGTGCGCCCGGCACCGCGCGCAGGTTGTTGCTCAACTCGGCGTGCAGCGACTGCACGCGTTGCCAGGCCAATTCATGTTCATGATGCTCGGCGCGCCACTGTTCGCACTGGCGATTCAGGCGCGCATTGCCATGGTTATTACGCAGACGCAGCAGCCAGTGAATGGCTTGCTTCACTGCTTTTTGCGGAGGTTCGGCGCGACGGCCGAGGGACAAGTTATCCACAGCCATCAGCTTTCGTACCGCAGCACGTAGCAGTGATACAGCGCATCGGCGACGTAGCGTTCCACCGAGCGCAGCGACAAACCCATCTGCTCGGCGATCTGCTTGTGGGTCAAACCATCGCACTGCGCCAGGAGAAATGCCTGACGCACTCTCGGCTTCAATCCTTCAAGCATGCGCGCAATGCTTTCGAGCAATTCGATCACTAGCGCACGGGCTTCGGCACTCGGCGTTTCGGCTTCGGGCAGATGGGCGATGGTTTCCAGGTAGGCGCGTTCGATTTCCTCGCGGCGCCAATGGTCGATCACCAGACCACGGGCGATGGTGCGCAAAAAGGCGCGGGGTGCTTTCAGTTCGAGGCGTTCGGTGCGTTGCAGCAGGCGCACGAAAGTGTCCTGCGCCAGATCCGCCGCATCCGCCGCGTTGCCCAGCCGCGCGCGCAGCCAAGCGTTGAGCCAGCCGTGATGACTACTGTAAAGCGCCTGAACGGCGAACTCGGGTGAGGACATGAACGCGGCTGCCAAAACGTCACAAATGATAATTAGTCGCATTGTTATCAAGGGTTACAGGTTTTGCAACCGCCGCTCGAACATCCGTCCTAAAAAATTTTGCTGCGCAGGCTCTAGCACGCCGTTCGGCGGGAATCCGAGGCAAAAGCCGGCCATTTCCCACGCAACCCTAAGATTTCTCCTTCACGTGCCGACAGACTGGTGAGACATGCGTGCACCAAAGTAGAGCGACCGGCAGAACGTTGCCTACCCGTCACTGGAAATCAGAGCGGCTGACCCTCAGCGCTACTGAACATCGGAGCTACATGGAATGTTGCATCTGGAACGCATCCCCACCTTCGGCATAAGAAGTCCCATGAAATGAATCTCAAGTTCAGCCATAAAATTTTGTTGGCCGCCTCGGGCGTCGTGGTCCTGGCTTTCGCGTTATTCACCCTCTACAACGATTATCTGCAGCGAAACACCATTCGCCAGAACCTCCAATCCTCCGTACAGCAGGCCGGCGATCTGACCGCCAGCAGCGTGCAGAACTGGATGAGCGGGCGGATTCTGGTGCTGGAAAACCTCGCGCAGAATGTCGCCCATCAAGGCAAAGACGCCGACTTGCCGGGTCTGGTCGATCAACCGGCCTTCACCCAGAACTTCCAGTTCACCTACGTCGGTCAGGCCAACGGTGTCTTCACCCAGCGCCCTGACGCGAAGATGCCGGACGGTTACGATCCGCGTCAGCGCCCTTGGTACAAACAAGCGGTCGCCACCGATAAAACCATGCTCACCCCGCCGTACATGGCCGCTGTCGGTGGCCTGGTGGTGACCATCGCCATGCCGGTGAAACACAACGGCGAATTACTCGGTGTGGTCGGCGGTGACTTGAGCCTGGAAACCCTGGTGAAGATCATCAACTCGGTGGACTTCGGTGGCCTCGGCCATGCGTTTCTGGTCAGCGCTGACGGTCAGGTGATCGTCAGCCCGGACAAAGATCAGGTGATGAAAAACCTCAAGGACATCTACCCGAACAGCAACGTGCGCATCGAAAAGGGCAACCAGAATGTGCTGCTCAACGGCGAGGAACGCATTCTGTCGTTCACCCCGGTCAGCGACCTGCCAAATGCGCAGTGGTACATCGGTCTGTCGATCGATCGCGACAAAGCCTACGCCGCACTCAGCCAATTCCGCACCTCGGCGCTGATCGCGATGTTCGTAGCCGTGGGCGCGATTGCCTTGCTGCTGAGCCTGCTGATCAACGTGTTGATGCGTCCGCTGACCACCATGGGCCGTGCGATGCAGGACATTGCGCAGGGCGAGGGTGATCTGACCCGTCGTTTGGTCGTAGAGAGCAAAGACGAATTCGGCGAACTGGGCAGCGCCTTCAACCAGTTCGTTGAACGCATTCACGCGTCGATTTCCGAAGTGTCCTCGGCAACGCGTCAGGTGCATGACTTGTCGCAACGAGTGATGGCGTCGTCCAATGCCTCGATCGTCGGTTCCGACGAACAAAGTGCGCGCACCAACAGCGTCGCGGCGGCGATCAACGAATTGGGCGCCGCCACGCAGGAAATCGCGCGCAATGCCGCCGATGCTTCGCAGCACGCCAGCGGCGCGAGCGAGCAGGCCGACGATGGTCGTCAGGTGGTGGAACAAACCATTCTGGCGATGACCGAGTTGTCGCAGAAAATCAGCCTGTCGTGCACGCAGATCGAAACCCTGAATGCGAGTACCGACAACATCGGCCACATCCTCGATGTGATCAAAGGCATCTCGCAGCAGACCAACCTGTTGGCGCTGAACGCGGCGATTGAAGCGGCGCGTGCCGGTGAGGCCGGGCGTGGTTTTGCCGTGGTCGCGGATGAGGTGCGTAACCTGGCCCATCGCACCCAGGAATCGGCGGAAGAGATCCACAAAATGATCACTTCCTTGCAAGTCGGTTCGCGTGAAGCGGTGAGCACGATGAACGCCAGTCAAGCGTCGAGTGAGCAGAGCGTCGAAGTGGCCAATCAGGCCGGTTTGCGTCTGGTCAGCGTGACCCAGCGCATCGGTGAAATCGACGGCATGAACCAGTCGGTGGCAGCGGCGACGGAAGAGCAGACAGCGGTGGTGGAAACCCTCAATGTCGACGTTAACCAGATCAATATGCTGAACCAGCAGAGCGTGGCCAACCTCAATGAAACGTTGAAGGATTGCGATGCGTTGTCGCAGCAGGCGAATCGGTTGAAGCAGTTGGTCGACAGTTTCAAAATCTGACCGCACGTCAGACCGAGTTATCGTTCATCGCGAGCAGGCTCACTCCTACAAATAAATCGCGTTCCTTCTGGAGAAATGCGATCAACTGTAGGAGTGAGCCTGCTCGCGATAGCGGTCTAAAACTCACCGCAAAGCTAAAGCCTTAAACAAACAGCCTCAAAACATTCCCCATCGCATCATCGGCAAACCCCTGCACAAAATCCCTGAACCCCGGCAGCGCCTCTTCGCCACCGCCGGCAGGCTCGGCAATGATCGTCCACGTCGCGCGGGATTTGCCCGTGCCCAGCGCTTCCACATTCATCGCCGCCCACAGATTCGCCACGCCCAGCGTGTTGTAAATCGTCGTCCAGGTCATGCTCAGCGCCTGGTCGTCGCGGGAGTTGAGTTGCTCGACCACCACGTTGCCATCCTTGAAAAATTTCTTGCGCAGCGAGGACACGCCCTCGCCGGTCATTTCGATGTGCGACAGCGCCGGAATGAAACGGTCGAAACCGCCGAAATTGCCGACCACCGCCCAGACCTGCGCCGCGTCGACCGGCACTTCCACCGAAGACACAACGTGGCAGCCATGGGGGTTTTTGATCAGGGTGTCGGGTTGCAGAGTGCTCATGGTGTTGCTCCTTATTGTTGGATCAGATGAAGTTGATTTCTTTCAGGTAAGCGCAGCCGCGACGCAGCAGCGCCGGGGACTTCTGCGGGTAGTGCGCGCCCATCTGCTGCACGCCGGCTTCAGCGTTGGCGTGGCCGATCAGGGAGATGTCGCCGATGTCTTCTTCAAAGCCGTTGAGGTAGAAACCGAGCACGCCGAACAGCGCGTTATCGGCGTCGACGCGGCCGAGTTGCTGCTGCCAGTCGGCGACGCTGACCAGTGAGAATTCGCTGCCGGTTTCGCGGAAGGAAGCAACGTAGGCATCCCAACTCAGCGGTTCGGGGTTATGCAGGTTGAACACCGCGTGATCGGGCGAATATCGGCTGGCATGGAAGGCGATAAATCGCGCGAGAAAGTCCACCGGCATCAGGTCGAAATTCAACGCGAAGGCCGGCACCTGGCCGAGCTGAATCGAACCTTTGAGCATCAGCATCAAACGGTTTTTGTGCGGCTGACACACGCCGCTCAGGCTGTTGAAACTGATGTTGCCGGGTCGATACAGATTGACCCGTACGCCGCGTTCCCGCGCGCGTTCGAGGATGCGTTCGCCGACCCACTTCGACAGGTTGTAGCCGTTGCGAATGTAGATCGGTGGCGTCAGTGCGGCGGGCAATTCCAGCACCTGGCCGGCGTCGTCGACGGTGCTGGACGCCGACAGCGTCGAGACAAAATTGAAGACCTTTTTGCTCTGCCCTTCGCACAGGCGCAGCAGGGCGAAAATCGGCTCGACGTTGTCCGCCGCCAGTGACTCGTAGTCGAGCACGTGATTGACGTTGGCGGCGTTGTGCACCAGCGCGCCGAACTCGCGATCGAGACGCTGATAATCGTCGTCGGCCAAGCCCAATTGCGGGCGAGTGATATCTGCCGCGTAAACCCGCACCCGAGTCAGATCCAGATGCTCCAGACGGTTTTCGCGCAGTGACTGCGCAAAGCGCTGCACTGCCGTTTGCCCGCCGCCGTCACGCACCAGACACGCGACCTCGCTGGCGCCCCAACCGAGCAGCGCCTCGACGATGTGCACACCGACAAAACTGTTGGCGCCGGTAACGATAACCTTGTGCACATCGCCCATGCGGCTGATCGGCAGCGGTTCGATATCCAGCGTGCGCTCGGCGTCGGCCATGGCTTGGGCGCTGAGCACGGCGCTGTCATCGGTGCCGCGCACCAGCGTCGCGAGTTTGATGATGGTCGGCAGTTCGATGAAGCGATTGATCGAGATGCTGCGACCGAACTCCTCACGCAAGCGCAGCAACATCCGCGACAACAGAATCGAATGGCCGCCGAGATTGAAAAAGCTTTCGTCGGTGGAGATATCGCTAACAGGCAGCTCCAACAACTCGGCCCAGATCTCCAGCAACAACGCTTCATCAGCATTCGCCGGCAGACATTTCGGGCCGTTGTCCTGCACGCTCACCGGCAATTCCAGCAGCGCTTTGCGGTCGACTTTGCCGTTGCTGGCGAACGGCATGCTCGGCAGTTCAGTCCACGCCACCGGTTGCATGTAGTCCGGCAAAAACTGCTGGGCGTGGGCTTTCAGTGCATCGCGGGAATCGTCGGATTGTGGCTGGGCGAGGAACGCCAGAATCCGCCGCTGCGGATCAATCACCACGGCTATTTGTCGATACAGCTGGCTCTCGCGCAGGCAGCGTTCGATCTCTTCCGGCTCGACCCGGAAACCACGAATCTTCACCTGATTATCGCGACGCCCGCACAGCTCGATGCCGTGCTCGCTCCACTTGGCCATGTCGCCGCTGCGGTAAGCGCGCAGGGTTTCGCCATCGGGCAATTGCAGGTTCAGATAACGCTCGGCAGTCTGCTGCGGATTGTTCAGATAGCCGAGGCAAACGCCGGGGCCAACGATGAACAACTCGCCGACGGTGTGCTCGGGCACCGGTTGCAGATCGTCATCGAGAATCAGCACTTGGCTGTTGGCAATCGGCGCGCCGAGGCTGCGGTTGCTGTCGCCGGGTGTGAGTTGTCGCGCAGTGATCAACACCGTGGCTTCGGTCGGGCCGTAGAGGTTGTGCAGCGTGCCCTGGCGAGTCAGTTGTTCAATGACGAACGGCTCGCAGACATCGCCGCCGGTCATCACTTGCACGCCTTCCAATTGTTCCAGCGGCAGGATGCTCAACAGCGCTGGCGGCAGGAAGGCGTGGGTCAGTTGTCGGCGACGGATCAGTGCGACCAGTTGCAGCGGATCGCGGCGTTGCGTGTCGTCCGGCACCACCAGTTCGGCGCCTGTGAGCAAGGTCGGGAAGATGTCGATCAGCGACGAATCGAAACTCAGTGAAGAGAACTGCAACACCCGACTCTCGGCGTGCAATTGCACGTAGTCGGCGTACCACGCGGTGAAGTGCGCGAGGTTGTGCTGACTGAGCAATACGCCTTTCGGATGCCCGGTGGTGCCCGAGGTGTAGAGCGCCATGCAGGGCGCATCGAGTGCGGGGCGCTGTCGCATCAACGCTTGGCTGAGATCTGCTTGGGCGCTGTCGATGCGACTGACGTCCAGCCCTGCCATGGTTGCGCTGAGCGGATGCTCGCCGTCATGCAGCAACAGCAGCGCTCCGGCGTTGTGCAGGATGTATTGCTGGCGCTGCAGCGGATGGCTCGGCTCCAGCGGCAGATACACCGCACCGCTGCCGAGAATCGCCAGAATTGAAGCGAACAGCGCCGGGCTCTTCGGCAGACAGATACCGACCACCCACGGCTGTGAATGCTGCTCAAGAATCGGCAGCAAACGCTGTTGAATTGCGCGGCTGTGGGCGTGCAATTGGCGGTAGCTGATGGAACGTTCGCCGAGGTGCAGCGCCGGACGTTCGGCATGCTCGATCAGGCTCTGTTGCAGCCGCTCGATCAGCGGGATTTGCGCCTGTTTCAGCAGTGCTGGATTCGCCGTGTGGTTGAGGCGATGGACGTAGGCCAGGCTGTCGAGAAACAGCAGGTTTTCCATCCGCTCGAAATCTGGCGCAGTCACCGTTGAGGCCTGCTGCAGATAGTCCGCATCGCGGGAGAAGCGGCTGACCAGCAACGCCACTTCGTCCACCACATGCGTGAGCACCCGCTGGCGCAATGTCTGGCCGTTGCCGGATGGCTCATCACCAATCGGCACACGGCTGATCAAAGACGAGCCGAGAAAGCACAGCAAATCGAGTGTCGGCAAACCCGCAGCGCTTTGCGCTCCAATACCTAAGCGCAGATGCAAATGCGGGATCGCGCAGAAATCACCGGCGCCGATAAAGCCATCGTCGATGATCAAATCCACCGTCGATTGTGCGGCGCCGCTGCGCGTCAATGCGTGACCGTGTTGTTCCAGTTCCTGCGCCAGGTCGGTCATGGCCTGGCTGGCGCCAATCAGCAAAATGTCGAGACGTTTCATGTCGGCCTCCTCAAACCAGGTAGTCGCGCAGGGCGTGCTGCACGCAAGGCGTGTCGAGCAGCGAACTGTTGTGGAAGAACTTGACGATGTTGCCCACCAGCGGGTGGTGGCGATTGATTGGGAAGGCCAGCCCGGCGATTTCGTCCTTGAGTGATCGCCTTGTGATCTGGCTGACCGGCAGGGCATCGATCAGGCGCATATCAAAGGATTTCTGGATGTCGTTGGTCAGGTAATGGCCGATGAACACCGGCAGAATCTGCGCGATGGTTTCGCGATCAGCGTCGCTCGCGGTGTGCCAATAGATGCGCACCATCCGCGCCCAGAAACTCGAGTGGCGGCCCTCATCGAGCAAGTGGTCGGCCATCAGGCCTTTGATCGACGGCTTGACCGTGTCGTCCCGGGCGAACGCGGCGACGTCGCCAGTCACGGTGTTTTCGGCGATGGCCACGCAGATCAATTCCACGGCGCTGCGCAGGTGTTCCGGGGCCAACGCGACGGCGGCGGGAATCGCTCGGCTGAGTTCGATTTCATCGGGCAACTGGATCGGTTCGATGCCGGTCATCGCCACGGTTTGCTGCATGAAATCCATCGCTACCAACGCGTGGTAATCCTCGTCGACCACCACGGTCATCGCGTCATACCGACAGGCGAACGGAAAGGCCACGGCGAAGCGATTCTTGGCGATGCTGCGCGCGGTCTTGTCGACGATTTCCGTCTCGAAAATCACTACATCGTTGATGAATTTGTACAAGGTCTGCACCAACGCAAAATCACGTTGCTGCGGGCACTCACGCAGGAAGGTTTCGCTGAGCACCAGCGGCTGGCGACTGAGCGGATAGATCAGACGCTCATCGTTTTCCAGCACGCGGCGCGGGCGGGTGCGGATGGTCGCGCGGCTTTCCCAAGTGTCGGCGAACGATTGATAGTCGGCGGCATTCATTGCGCGACCTCCGCCAACGGTTCGCGCATGCTCAGGCGCAGGCCGTCCCACAAGGCGATGCGGCTTTCGACAGCGGCGACGGCGCTGGCGTAGACCTCGGCTTCGCGCTGCGGATCGCCATCGACCAGACGCTCGAGCAGTTGCTCTGCGGCGGGGCCGTGGTCTTCGGAGTCGACTTCGATGTGCCGTTCCAGGTAGTAGCGGAAGGTCGGTGCTTGCTCGATGCCGATGCCCCAGTCGTCGAGGATGCGCTGGAACATGGTCGGGATCACGCTTTCGCGACCGTGCAGAAACGCCGCTGCAACGCTGTGCCCCGGCGCATGGAGGGCGGTGTGCAGGGTGTCGCGGACAAACTGCGCGGCGGCCGGATCGACGTCGATGCTTTTCAGCGCAACGTCGTAGCTCACGCCTTCCTGTTGCAGCGCGACGAAGCGCTCCACTGCCGTGGTACTCGCGCCGATTTCGCGCATTGCATCCAGGTACAACTCGAAATGGCTGTAGTGACCGTGAGCCAGACGATCGTCGGACTCTTCGCCGAGGACGATTTCATTGATCAGCCGTGCCGCACGAGGATCACGCGGCGGTAGCCACGGCAAACGCGTGCAGGTCAGTTCCTGCTGCAGGCGTTTGGTCAGCGACATGAAATCCCACACGGCAAACACGTGGGTTTCCATAAAGCGGCGCAAGACCGATAACGAGGTAATCTCGGAAAAGATCGGGTGAATGCTAAGTTCGGCTTTCTTCAGGGCGAGTTGGTGCTTAGTGGGCATCATGATGTCCTTTATCATTGATTATGGAATGGCACTTTTGTTTCAACTGCGCAATCAGTGGAGCGAAGGCTTACATGTGACTTGTCGACCGGCGACAAAGACTTCCAGACGGAAGTTGTTGTACTGAATGTACTGGCGATTAAAGCCTGTGGCCTGCTGGAGGGCCGCTGTCGTCATGGGTGTGGCATATAGCTTGTGCCGAAGTTTGCAGCGAAGTTCAAACTCGGCGAGAGAAAAGTAATACACGGCAAAAGCATTTAACAAGTGTAATTTTAATTATTTTAAGTTGGGTATTTTTCAAATATGAGCGCCCCCGATAAAACTTGCGGGTTAAGTTTTATTTGGGCGTAGTTACTCCTTTCAGCCAATAACGGCCAAAATTGATCGACAAGAGTGAATGCCTCACTCGAAGCAACTTTCTAATGAAAAAGACTGGTGTGGTTTGAGGGATGAAAGTTGGCCGGAAACGGCGCCATGACTTTCCTTTTCCCGTGACAAGGCTCCTTCCGTAGGTTCCTGTTGCGGGGACTGCACCGATCAGGCGGTGCGCCCCCGTTCTTTATTGGGGTTGGCCATTCAAGAGTGCGGGTAAATGACCGCGACGGCTATTACCGTTTGGTTATTGCCACGGTGGCAATTTCGTTCGCACAGGCGCAGGGAGGTTAGAGCGAAGACGCCGATCCGCCACAGTGTTTGTGCGCGACCGGTTGAGGGGATTTGTAAGCGGGTTATTCGCCGGGCGGACGCAATGATCCGCGTCCGGCGTTAAGGCTTTAGCGCAGGGCTTTGCGATTTTGCGCGGCAGGACTGGCGAGATAGCGGGTGATCACCTCGACACCACGGTTGAGGTGCTGCTCAAGCAGCATCACCGAGCGTTCAACGTCGCGCTCGATCGCGGCTTGCAGCAGGGCGCGGTGGTCGTCCTGGGAAATTTTGCCCAGGCCCATGGCTTCAAGGTTGAAACGCAGAAAGCGTTCTTCTTCATTGAGACCGTCCTCGACCAGACGCAGCAGGCGCTTGTTCGGCGCCTTGGCGTACAGCGCCATGTGGAACAGGCGATTGAGCCGACCGATTTCGGTGTAGTCGTGTTGGGTTTCGAGTTCGCGGATGTAGCCGGCGGCGAGCTCGTGATCGGCCGCCGTCAGCAACGGAATCGACTGCCGCAGCGCTTCGCCCTCAAGCAGAATGCGCAATTCGTAGGTTTCTGTCGCGTCGCCCTGAATCAGCGCGGCGACCACCGCGCCTTTGTGCGTGGTCACGCTCAGCAGTTCTTGCGCTTCGAGCTGGCGCAACGCTTCGCGCACCGGCATGCGGCTGACCCCGAACAAATCGGCCAAATCCTGCTGGCGCAGAGCGGTGCCGCACGGCAGACGACCATCAAGAATGGCTGCGCGCAGGGTTTCTTCGATGATCGAGCGGGCCAGGTGTGCAGGAATCGGCCCATCGACTTTAATGCTGTGTAGCGGCTTGGGCTTCTGTGTCACGACTACGCACCCTGTAGGTCGGCTGAATTTGGATCCAAATGACACTAGTGATTGCCCTACAAGTTGTCAAACCGTGTAGAGGAATACTTGGCAAACAGTTTAGCGCGATGCCGATGATCTCATCGTGCCATTGTCTTTTAACGGGCTAAGCTTCACCATCAAACGCTTTCCTTCCTGCCCCCCGGAAACCTGCTGTGGCGGTACGTTTCGCGATCCCTCGGACTCTGCGCTGGCTAGGCTGCGCACTGCTGCTGGCCAGTCTTATGCTGGGCGGTCTGCATGCCGATTGGGATTTTTCCGCGATCAGCCGCAAGGCTACGGCGCTGTACGGCCCGCTGGGTGCCGGGCAGCAGCGCATCGATGCCTGGCAGAATCTGTTGGCGACGCAGCAACAGGCCAGCGAAATGGACAAGCTGAAAGTGGTGAACCTGTTTTTCAACAAACAGGTGCGCTACGTCGAAGACATCGACCTGTGGCACGAGGTCGATTATTGGGAAACGCCGATCGAGGCGCTGTGGAAGGGTGCTGGCGATTGCGAAGACTATGCGATCGCCAAGTATTTCAGCCTGCGCCATCTCGGCGTTTCCAGTGACAAGCTGCGCATCACTTACGTCAAGGCACTGCGCCAGAATCGCGCGCACATGGTGCTGACGTACTATTCCACACCCGACGCCATGCCGCTGGTGCTCGACAGCCTGATCGATCAGATTCAACCGGCGTCGCAGCGAACCGATTTGCTGCCGGTCTACTCTTTCAATGCGGAAGGGTTGTATTTGCCGGGCGCCAAGGGCAACAAGAAGGTCGGTGATACCAAGCGCCTGTCACGCTGGCAGGATGTGTTGAAGAAAATGCAGGCCGAAGGTTTTCCGGTCGAGACGACTAACTAGGAGCACGCGCTCAGATGTCTTTGTTCAAACAGCTGTTGATCGCTATCTGTCTGTTCCTGGTGGTCGCCTTCACCGGCAGCTTCATGGTCAGTCTGGAAAGCTCGCGTACCCAGTACGTCAACCAGTTGCGCTCGCACGCCCAGGACGCCGCGACGGCGCTGGCCTTGTCGCTGACGCCGAACATCGACGACCCGGCGATGGTCGAGTTGCTGGTCAGTTCGATTTTCGACAGTGGCTATTACGCGAGCATTCGTGTGGTTGATGTGAAGACCGACAAAACCATGGTCGAGCGCAGCGGCAGCCCGGCGGTCACCAACGTGCCGGACTGGTTCGTCAAATTGATCGGCCTCGAACCCGCCGGTGGCGATGCGCTGGTCAGCCGTGGCTGGGAGCAGGCGGCGCGAGTCGAGGTGGTCAGCCACCCGATGTTCGCTGTGGCCAAGCTGTGGCAGAGCGCGTTGGGCAGCCTTGGCTGGCTGCTGGTCTGTGGCGCGGTGAGTGCGGTGCTTGGTGCACTGCTGTTGCGCCGGCAATTGAAACCGCTGGATTACATGGTCAAGCAATCCCACGCCATCGCCCGCCGCGAATTCCTCAGCCTGCCGGACCTGCCGCGCACGCCGGAATTGCGCCGCGTGGTACTGGCCATGAACCAGATGGTCGAGAAGCTCAAGGCGCTGTTTCAGGAGCAGGCCGAGCGCAGTGAAAAGCTGCGTGCCGAGTCGTATCAGGACAACCTCACCGGGCTGGCCAACCGACGTTATTTCGAGATGCAGCTGAACAACCGCGTGAGCAATGCCGAGCAGGCCAGCTCCGGTTATCTGCTGCTGTTGCGGGTCAAGGATCTGGCCGGGCTCAACCAGCGTCTGGGCGGTCAGCGTACTGATGAATTGTTGAAAGCGGTGGGCGAGCAATTGTCCCGCGAGTGCGCCAAATACCCGGAAACCCAGAACCTCGTCACGCGTATTCGTGGCGGTGAATTCGCGGTGTTGGCGCCGGGCCTGGTGCGTGAGGAAGCGCTGCAACTGGCGCAGAATCTTGACGCCGCGCTGAGCAGTTTGCACGCCACCGGCGCTACCGATGTTGAGGCCGTGGCATCGATTGGTCTGGCGCCATTCGCTCACGGTGATTCGCCGCAATCGGTGCTGAGCCTTGGCGATCAGGCGTTGGCGCAAGCCGAAGGGCAGGGCGAGCAGAACTGGGCGTGTCTCGATCAGAGCCTGACCGCCGACGTTGGCGACGATCACCATGCCTGGCACCGCTTGCTCGATCAGGCGCTGACTCAGCAGCGATTCGAGCTGTATTTCCAACCGGTGGTGGCGGCGCAAGACACGCAATTGGTGCTGCATTACAAAGTGCTCTCGCGCTTGCTCGATGAGCACGGCCAGACCATTCCTGCCGGGCGTTTCCTGCCATGGCTGGAGCGCTTCGGCTGGACGGCGCGGCTGGATCGCCTGATGCTTGAGCGCGTGCTGGAGCAGATGAAAGGGCATGAGGATTCGCTGGCGCTGAACTTGTCTTCAGCGACGCTGGCGGATCCGCAGGCGCTGAATAAAGTCTTTGAGATTCTGCGTACGCATTCCAATCTTGGCCCGCGTTTGACCCTGGAAATCGGTGAGGAACAGTTGCCGGATCAGGCTGTGCTGGAGCAGTTGACCCGTCGTCTGCGTGAGTTGGGCTTCTCGCTGAGCCTGCAGCGCTTTGGTGGGCGCTTCAGCATGATCGGCAACCTGGCGCGGCTTGGGTTGGCGTATCTGAAGATCGATGGCAGCTACATTCGGGCGATCGATCAGGAGAGCGACAAGCGTCTGTTTATCGAGGCGATTCAGCGCGCGGCGCACAGTATTGATCTGCCGCTGATTGCCGAGCGGGTAGAGACCGAAGGAGAGTTGTCGGTGATTCGCGAGATGGGCTTGTATGGGGTTCAGGGGCAGTTGCTGGGTGAGCCGAAGCCTTGGGCCTGACCTGATCGTTCCCACGCTCTGCGTGGGAATGCAGCCCGTGACGCTCCGCGTCACAACGATGTTTGAGCGGTGTGGCTGGAACGCAGAGCGTCCCTTGATGCGTTCCCACGCGGAGCGTGGGAACGATCAAATGCATTCCATGTAGGAGCTGCCGAAGGCTGCGATCTTTCGCTTTAAATCAACCCGCCCAACACTTGAGCCTGCAGCGTTTGGGGTTCAGGGGCAGTTGCTGGGTGAGCCGAAGCCTTGGGCCTGACCTGATCGTTCCCACGCTCTGCGTGGGAATGCAGCCCGTGACGCTCTGCGTCACAACGAAGTTCGAGCGGTGTGGCTGGAACGCAGAGCGTCCCTTGATGCGTTCCCACGCTGAGCGTGGGGACGATCAAAACAGGGGAATGCATTCCATGTAGGAGCTGCCGAAGGCTGCGATCTTTTGCTTTAAATCAGCCCGCTCTCATCTTCATCAATCAGCTGGCTCAACCCGCCCAACGCCTCACGTGCCTGGTTACGATCCAGCAGTTTGGCCTGTGCCGCTGGCGGAAGGTCGGTGACGCGGATCACGCCTTTGCTGGTCAGCACTTGAATCAGGTCGTCGAGTACCCGAATCATTTCAAAGTCGCTCTGCTTGAGCTGTTTGAGGCTGTTTTCCACCGCAGCGTTGGCGAACCACGCCTGGATTTCATGGTTGTCGGCCGGCAGCGTTTCCGTGGCTTCGGCGTAAGCCGCCGCTTCCACGCGCGTCAACACACCTTGCGCATCGCGTTGCACGTAAAACATTGAGCATCCCTCAGAAATGAACCAGCGTCATGCTGTCAGCAGCATAGCCAACTGCGCGCGAGTATGCGGTGCGGCGACGCAATCGTCACCGTGACGATTGGCGTAAACGTGACGGCCGCCCCATCAGGGCGGCCGTTTTGTTCATGCATCAGCTGTTGTTGTGGTCGACCTTGATGGTCGGGTCGCTACCAGCAATCAGGTTATGAATGTTGGCGCTCGACCAGTTGTTGCCTTCCAGTTTGATCGTCACATCCGGCGTTGCCGCAGCCGCATCGCCCGAGTTGAACTTGCCTGCCGAGCTGACCTGCAGCGACGACGTGCCGTCGACCGTGGTGATCTTCAGGAAGTTGTCGATGGTGCTGCCGGTCTCGCCCTGCAGCAAATCGCGCAGGTCGATGCGGTCACCGTCGGCGGCCTTGAAGTCCTTGATCACATCGTTGCCGGTGTCGCCCGATTTCCAGACGAAGGTGTCGGCACCCGAACCACCGATAAGGATGTCGTTGCCCGAGCCGCCGATCAGCGTGTCGTTGCCGGTACCACCGAGCAGGATGTCATTACCTTTGCCGCCGTCGAGCGTGTCGTTACCGCCCGAGCCGAACAGGATGTCATTGCCCGCGCCACCCAACAGCGTGTCGTTGCCGTCATGCGCGCCGGACACATCGAACGCCTGATAGTGCTCGGTGATGTACTGGTGCACGTTGCTGGTAGTGACTTTGCTGACGTCGACCCCGGTTTCCTTGGCCACGAACGCCTGCATCGCCTGATAACCCTCGCCGGCAATGCCGTTGAAGCTCACCAGATCGCCGAACAGGATGTCGTTGCCGTCGCCACCGCTGACCGTGTCGTTGCCCGGCAGGGTCGCTTCGGTGTGGCCGATGATCGAGTTGGCGAGATCCTTCGGATCGATGTTGGTTTGTGGCGTTTTGTCCGAGTCGTAAGGTTTCAGGTCATTGAGGCTGACACCGCTGTTGAGGCCGATGGCTTCAACGTTGGACAGACCGCTGAGCAGCGCGAAACTGCTGGTCGAGTTGTCGGTGGTGGTTGTGCTGGTGCTGCTGCCGCTGCCCGCCAGGTTCGACAACTCATAGGTGCCGTCGCCCTGAGCGTGAACGGTGCCCAGGCTGCTCCAGTTCCAGCTGCCGTTTTTGTACGTTTGCAGAACAGCAGCACCGGCGGCACTGATGCTCAGATAGTGCGTGCTGTCGATGTACGTGGCGAAGCTATCGCCCAGCTTGTAATTGCTGGTCGTCACCACGCTGTCGAACTTCACGCTGTTGTACAGCGTCGGGTTGGTCTGCTCGCCGCTCTGGTAATAGGTCGGCTGGCCGTCGGTGATGAAGTACGTAAGGTTCTTCGCTCCGGTGTTGGCCACGGCGTCAGCGCTCTGGAACCAGTTGGCCGTGGTTTTGAACACGTCCTCGTAGTTGGTACCGCCGCCGGACGCCATCGAGTCGAGTACGGCTTTGAGCTGCGTCAGCGCGTTCGGGTCGTTGAGGTTCACCGACACCGACTTGTTCACCTGGGTGTCGAAGTCAGCGAGGAAAATGTTCACCGTGCCCGAGTTGTTGCCGCCGAGGCTCTGCTTGAGGGTGTTGAACACCGACGTCAGCGAGTCCTTGGCCGCGTTGATCGACGACGTGCTCATGCTGCCCGAGCTGTCGACCATGAACGCGATGTTGTAGTTGGTGCCCGGCACCACGGTCAGGCCGCCGATGTCAGCGACCATGATGTCGTTGCCGTCGGTGCCGCTGAAGGTGTCATCGCCCGAAGTGCCGACGATGGCGTTATAGACCGCCGGCACCACGGTGACCGGAATGGTCGCGGTGGTGCTGGCCGAACCGCCCAGCGCTTCGGTCGACGTCGACGTCACGGTCAGGTTGAACTGGCCGTTGTAGTAGGTCGGCGGGGTCACGGTCAGGGTGCCGAGGCTCCAGCCAGTGACGTTGGCGTCGCCACTGGTCGCGGTGACGGTGAAACTGTGGCCCGCGCCGTCGGTGAGTACCGAGCCGACCGGTGCGCCGCTGATCTTCACGCTCAGGGTTTCCGAGCCGTCGGTGTCGGTCAGGCCCGTGGTCACGGCCGACAACTTGACGCTGGTGCCTTCGGCGCCAGTGTTGAGCTTGTAGCCGTCGTAATAGCCTTCGCCGTTGCTGCCATGCAGATCGGAAACGGTCACGCCGGAGTTCACCAGATCCTGCACGCCGGTGTAGATCGGCACGCCAGCGCTGCTCAGGTCGATCGCCGTGCCGCCGTTGACCGACAGGTTGACGTCATAGCTGCCCGGGCCGCTCTGGTTGTGGTGGTAGATATCCAGGGTGTAGTAGCCGCTGGTGGTCGGGGTGAACGAGCCGTTGAGGTTGCCGCCCACGCCCCACGTGGTCGAGGCCACGGTTTTTCCGCCAATGGTCACCAACAGGCTGTCATCACCGATACCGGTGAAGGTGTAGCTCTTGCCGGCTTCCAGATAAATCAGGCCCGAGGTTTTCGATGCGGTACCGGCGGTCACGCTGCCGTCGGACTGCACGTTGGTCACGTTGGTGCTGGAGTTCGGTTTGCCGGCGGCGTCGATGACGTTTTTCAACGTCGTCGCATCGGCGCCGTTGCCGTTAGTGCCGAGGCCCGACAGGCCGGTCCAGACTTCCTTGATCAGGCCGGTGGACTTCACGCTGTTGTCGGCCACGCTCACGGTCGGTGCATCAGCCACTGGCGTGATGTCGATCTTGATCGTGCCGGTGCTGCCTAGTAGTTGGCCGTCGGTTGGCTGGAATTGCAGTTGTGCGTAGTCAGCCTTCTGATCGCCAATGCCCGCAGCATTGCCGTTCGCGCCCGACTCGTTGGCATCCGGCATGAAGCGCAGCTTGCCCGCGTCGATGTCGGCCTTGCTGAAGGTCTGATTGTTGGCGACGTCTTTCCATGTCGAACCGTCCAGATACTGCAGTTTGCCTTCGCCCGGCAGCTGGGTGATTTTCACCCCGAGGCTGCTGGCCGGGCTGTCGACGTCAGTCACACCGAAGGTCGACCAGCCGAGGATCAGCGGCGTGTCTTCAGTGCCGGTGACGTTGACCGGTGCGGCGATCGGCGCATCGTTGATCGCCACCACGTTGACCGTGGTGGTCGCGGTGTTGGAGTAGTTGCCGCCATCGGTCACGGTGACGGTGATGATGCGCGGCACGGTGCTCGGGTCTTCACTGTTGTTGGTGAAGCTGATGTTCTTGATGGCCTGCATGTAGTCGGCCAGCGTCGCATTACCTGACAAGGTCAGGGTGACGGTGCCGTTGGTGCTGTTGGCATTGATGGTGATGCCGTTGACGCTGTTGCCCAGATTCAGCGCATCGCCGTCCTGACGGTTGGTCAGTACCACGGTCGCGCCGGTGAGCATGGTGCTGTCCGGGTCGGTGATCTTGATATCGGTGTCGGCAATCGACACACCCGCGCCCGGGGTGTTTTCGGTGAAGGTCACCTTGTAGTCGGCACCGGTGGCGCCGCTGGAGTTGTTGGCATCCAGGTCGATGACCGGCGGCGCATCGTTGTCGATGATCGAGGTGCTGACGCTGCCGTTGGTGGCGCTGATCGCGAGGTTCTCGAAGTTGCCGCCCGTGGCCGAGTCGATCTTGACCACGAAGTTCTCGGTGCCTTCGGTGATCTTGTCATCGATGGTGGCGACGTTGAACTGCGCGCTGCTCGCACCTGCCGGGATCTTCACGGTGTACACACCGGTGAAGTCCGAACCGTCAGCGGCGGTACCGCTGTAGACGATTTTCAGGGTCACGTCGGTTTGCGCCGGGTGGTTCAGGCTGACGGTGTAGCTGGCGGTCTGGCCTTCGGTTACCGAGCTGCTGCCGGTGATGCTGACGGTAGTGGTGTCGATGGTATCGGTGACGCTGGTCACGGCTGGTGTGTTGCTGGTCACCAGGTTTTCGAAGCTGCCACCGGTGGCGTTGCTGATCGTTGCCTGCACGTTGCCGGCGTCTTTGTAGACGTCGTCCGCCGGAGCAGCCACGGTGACGGTGCCGGTGGTTTTGCCGGCGTCGATGGTGATCACCGCACCGTTGGACAGAGTCACGGTGACTGGCGAGCCAGCGGCGTTGGTCAGGGTTGCGGTGTAGGTGATCTGGCCACCTTCGGCCACGGTGCCGGTCGCTGACAGCGACAGGTTGGTGGTGTCGATGGTGTCGGTCACGGTGGTGCTGACCGGGGTTTTGTCGGCGACCAGATTTTCGTAGTTGCCGCCGGTTACGTTGGTGATCGAGTTGGTCAGCGGCGCGTGGCCAGTCAACGCATCGTTCGGTGCGGTGGTGGTCACGGTGCCGGTGGTTTTGCCGATGTCGATGGTGATGGTCTGACCGTTCGACAGGGTGACCACGACAGGCGCGTTGGTTACCGCCGCACCGACTGTCGCGGTGTAGACGACGTTGCCGCCTTCTGCCGCTGTGCCAGTGGCCGTCAGCTTCACCGTGGTGGTGTCGATAGTGTCAGTGACGCTGGTCACGGCTGGCGCGGTGCTGGTTACCAGGTTTTCGAAACTGCCACCGGTGGCGGTTTTGATGGTGGCCTGCACGTTGCCGGCGTCTTTGTAGACGTCGTCGGCTGGCGCCGGAACGGTCACGGTGCCAGTGGTTTTGCCTGCGTCGATGGTGATCACCGAGCCGTTGCTCAGGGTCACGGTGACTGGCGAGCCAGCGGCGTTAGTCAATGTTGCGGTGTAGGTGATCTGGCCACCTTCGGCCACGGTGCCGGTCGCCGACAGCGACAGGTTGGTGGTGTCCACGGTGTCAGTCACGGTGGTGCTGACCGGGGTTTTGTCGGCCACGAGGTTTTCGTAGTTGCCGCCGGTTACGTTGGTGATCGCGTTGGTCAGTGGAGCGTGGCCAGTCAGTGCGTCGTTTGGCGCAGTGGAGGTCACGGTGCCGGTGGTTTTGCCGATGTCGATGGTGATGGTCTGACCGTTGGCCAGGGTGACCACGACAGGCGAATTGGTGACTGGAGCGCCGACTGTCGCGGTGTAGACGACGTTGCCGCCTTCTGCCGCTGTCGCCGTTGCCGTCAACTTCACAGTGGTGGTGTCGATGGTATCGGTGACGCTGGTCACGGCTGGCGTCGTGCTCGGTACCAGGCTTTCGAAGTTGCCACCGGTGGCATTGCTGATGGTTGCCTGCACGGTGCCGGCGTCTTTATAGACGTCGTCCGCCGGAGCAGCGACGGTCACGGTGCCGGTGGTTTTCCCGGCTTCGATGTTGATCACAGCGCCGTTCGACAAAGTCACCGTCACTGGCGAGCCGGCAGCGTTGCTCAATGTCGCGGTGTAAACGATCGAGCCACCTTCAGCGACCGAGTTGGTAGCGCTGAGCGACAGGTTCGTCGTGTCGACGGTGTCGGTCACGGTGGTGCTGACCGGAGTTTTGTCGGCTACGAGGTTTTCGTAGTTGCCGCCGGTTACGTTGGTGATCGAGTTGGTCAGTGGTGCATGGCCGGTCAGCACGTCGTTAGGTGCGGCGGTGGTTGCGGTGCCAGTGGTTTGACCTACAGCGATGGTGATCGTCTGACCGTTGGCCAGGGTCACGGTGACTGGCGAGCCGGTTACCGGAGCACCGACTGTTGCCGTGTAAACGACGTTGCCACCTTCGGCCGCTGTCGCAGTGGCCGTCAGTTTCACGGTCGTGGTGTCGATGGTGTCAGTGACGCTGGTCACGGCTGGCGCAGTGCTGGTCACCAGATTTTCGAAACTGCCACCGGTGGCGGTTTTGATGGTGGCCTGCACGTTGCCGGCGTCTTTGTAGACGTCGTCAGCTGGAGCCGCGACGGTGACGGTGCCGGTGGTTTTGCCTGCTTCGATGGTGATCACCGAGCCGTTGCTCAGGGTCACGGTGACTGGCGAGCCAGCGGCGTTGGTCAAGGTCGCGGTGTAGGTGATCTGGCCACCTTCGGCCACGGTGCCGGTTGCCGACAGCGACAGGTTGGTGGTGTCGATGGTGTCGGTCACGGTGGTGCTGACCGGAGTTTTGTCGGCCACGAGGTTTTCGTAGTTGCCGCCGGTTACGTTGGTGATCGAGTTGGTCAGCGGTGCATGGCCAGTCAACACGTCGTTTGGTGCGGTGGTGGTTGCGGTACCAGTGGTCTGGCCCACACCGATGGTGATCGTCTGACCGTTGGCCAGGGTCACGGTGACTGGCGAACCGGTTACCGGAGCCCCGACGGTTGCCGTGTAAACGACGCTGCCACCCTCGGCTGCGGTTGTAGTCGCAGTGAGTTTCACGGTGGTGGTGTCGATGGTATCGGTGACGCTGGTGATCGCTGGAGCAGTGCTTGGTACCAGGTTCTCGAAGTTGCCACCAGTGGCGCTGCTGATGGTTGCTTGCACGGTGCCGGCGTCTTTGTAGACGTCATCGGCTGGCGCTGGAACCGTCGCAGTGCCGGTGGTTTTACCGGCGTCGATGGTGATTACCGCACCGTTGGACAGCGTCACGGTGACAGGCGAGCCAGCGGCGTTGGTCAGGGTTGCGGTGTAGACAATCGAGCCACCTTCAGCGACCGAGTTGGTAGCGCTCAGCGTCAGGTTTGTCGTGTCGACGGTGTCAGTCACGGTGGTGCTGACTGGCGTCTTGTCGGCTACGAGGTTTTCGTAGTTGCCGCCGGTTACGTTGGTGATCGAGTTGGTCAGTGGAGCATGGCCAGTCAGTGCGTCGTTTGGCGCAGTGGCGGTTGCAGTGCCAGTGGTCTGGCCCAAGCCGATGGTGATGGTCTGACCGTTAGCCAGCGTCACGACTACAGGCGAATTGGTTACCGGAGCACCAACAGTGGCGGTGTAGACAACGTTGCCGCCTTCGGCTGTGGTAGCGGTGGCCGTCAGTTTCACGGTCGTGGTGTCGATGGTGTCGGTGACGCTGGTCACGGCTGGTGCGGTGCTGGTTACCAGGTTTTCGAAACTGCCACCGGTGGCGGTCTTGATGGTGGCCTGCACGTTGCCGGCGTCTTTGTAGACGTCGTCAGCTGGAGCAGCGACGGTGACGGTGCCAGTGGTCTTACCAGCTTCGATGTTGATAACTGCGCCGTTCGACAGGGTCACGGTGACTGGCGAGCCAGCAGCGTTAGTCAATGTCGCGGTGTAAACAATCGAGCCACCCTCAGCGACAGAGCCGGTCGCGGACAGCGACAAATTGGTGGTGTCGACAGTGTCAGTCACATTGGTCGAAACCGGAGTTTTGTCGGCCACGAGATTTTCGTAGTTGCCGCCGGTTACGCCAGTGATCGCGTTAGTCAGCGGAGCATGGCCAGTCAGCGCATCGTTCGGTGCGGTGAAGGTCACAGTGCCGCTGGTTTTGCCGACTTCGATGGTGATGCTCTGGCCGTTGGACAGGCTTACGGTGACCGGCGAACCAGTAACCGGAGCGCCGACGGTGGCGGTATAGGTGACGTTGCCGCCTTCAGCGACCGAAGTATCGGCCGTCAGTTTGACGGTCGAAGTGTCGATGGTGTCGGTGACGCTGGTCACGGCTGGCGCGGTGCTGGTTACCAGGTTTTCGAAACTGCCACCGGTGGCGGTTTTGATGGTGGCCTGGACGTTGCCGGCGTCTTTGTAGACGTCATCGGCAGGCGCAGCGACGGTTACGTTGCCCGAAGTTTTGCCGGCTTCGATGGTGATCACGGCGCCGTTCGACAGAGTCACGGTGACTGGCGAGCCAGCAGCGTTAGTCAGGGTTGCGGTGTAGATGATCGAACCACCTTCAGCCACGGAGCCAGTCGCGGACAGCGACAGGTTAGTGGTGTCGACGGTGTCGGTAACGTTGGTGCTGACCGGAGTTTTGTCGGCCACTAGATTTTCGTAGTTGCCGCCGGTAACGCCAGTGATCGCGTTGGTGATCGGCGCGTGACCGGTCAGCGCATCGTTTGGTGCGATGAAGGTCACAGTGCCGGTGGTTTTGCCGACTTCGATGGTGATGTTCTGACCGTTAGCCAGGGTGACGACGACAGGCGAACCGGTTACTGGCGCGCCAACAGTCGCGGTGTAGGTGACGGTGCCACCCTCGGCCGCTGTTTCGGAAGCGCTGAGTTTCACGGTCGAAGTGTCGATCGTGTCGGTCACTTCGGTAACAGCTGGAACAGTGCTCGGTACCAGTTTTTCGAAGTTGCCACCGGTTGCGGAAGAAATGGTCGCTTCGACTTTGCCAGCATCTTTGTAGACGTCATCGGCAGGTGCAGCGACGGTGACGTTGCCCGAAGTTTTGCCGGCTTCGATGGTGATCACGGCACCGTTCGACAGGGTCACGGTTACCGGAGTACCGGCAGCGTTAGTCAGGGTTGCGGTGTAAACGATCGAGCCACCTTCAGCCACGGAGCCAGTCGCGGACAGCGACAGGTTAGTGGTGTCGACGGTATCGGTGACGTTGGTCGAAACCGGAGTTTTGTCGGCTACGAGGTTTTCGTAGTTGCCGCCAGTCACGTCAGTGATTGCGTTGGTGATCGGCGCATGACCGGTCAACGCATCGTTTGGCGCAGTGAAGGTTACGGTGCCGGTGGTTTTACCCACTTCAATCGTGATGTTCTGGCCGTTGGCCAAGGTCACCACGACCGGCGAACCGGTCACTGGCGCACCGACAGTCGCGGTGTAGGTGACGGTGCCACCCTCGGCCGCTGTTTCGGAGGCGCTGAGTTTCACGGTCGAAGTGTCGATGGTGTCGGTCACTTCTGTAACAGCTGGAACAGTGCTCGGTACCAGTTTTTCGAAGTCGCCACCGGTTGCGGCAGAAATGGTCGCTTCGACTTTTCCTGCGTCTTTGTAGACGTCATCGGCTGGCGCTGGAACAGACACGGTGCCCGAAGTTTTGCCCGCTTCAATGGTGATCACGGCGCCGTTCGACAGGGTCACGGT
This sequence comes from Pseudomonas sp. P1.31, assembly GCF_001269815.1. Classification (NCBI taxonomy): domain Bacteria; kingdom Pseudomonadati; phylum Pseudomonadota; class Gammaproteobacteria; order Pseudomonadales; family Pseudomonadaceae; genus Pseudomonas; species Pseudomonas sp. P1.31. The sequence goes on from NZ_LHVN01000002.1 coordinate 29,453, forward strand.
GACTGGCGAGCCAGCAGCGTTAGTCAGGGTTGCGGTGTAGATGATCGAACCACCTTCAGCCACGGAACCGGTCGCGGACAGCGACAGATTGGTGGTGTCGACGGTGTCGGTGACGTTGGTCGACACCGGCGTCTTATCAGCCACCAGGTTCTCGTAGTTGCCGCCAGTCACGCCGGTAATCGAGTTGGTGATCGGCGCATGACCGGTCAACGCATCGTTTGGCGCGGTGAAGGTCACGGTGCCAGTGGTTTTGCCCACTTCAATCGTGATGTTCTGACCGTTGGCCAGAGTCACGACAACCGGCGAACCAGTTACTGGCGCGCCGACAGTCGCGGTGTAGGTGACGGTGCCACCCTCGGCCGCTGTTTCGGAGGCGCTGAGTTTCACGGTCGAAGTGTCGATGGTGTCAGTCACTTCGGTAACAGCTGGAACAGTGCTCGGTACCAGTTTTTCGAAGTCGCCACCGGTTGCGGTAGAAATGGTTGCTTCGACTTTTCCAGCATCTTTGTAAACGTCATCGGCAGGCGCCGCGACGGTCACGTTACCGCTGGTTTTGCCAGCTTCGATAGTGATCACGGCGCCGTTCGACAGAGTCACGGTGACTGGCGAGCCAGCAGCGTTAGTCAGGGTCGCGGTGTAAACGATCGAGCCACCTTCAGCCACGGAACCGGTCGCGGACAGCGACAGATTGGTGGTGTCGACGGTGTCGGTGACGTTGGTCGACACCGGCGTCTTATCAGCCACCAGGTTCTCGTAGTTGCCGCCAGTCACGCCGGTAATCGAGTTGGTGATCGGCGCATGACCGGTCAACGCATCGTTTGGCGCGGTGAAGGTCAGGGTGCCAGTGGTTTTACCCACTTCGATGGTGATGTTCTGGCCATTGGCCAAGGTCACCACGACCGGCGAACCGGTTACTGGCGCGCCGACAGTCGCGGTATAGGTGACGGTGCCACCCTCGGCCGCTGTTTCGGAAGCGCTGAGTTTGACGGTCGAGGTATCGATCGTGTCGGTCACTTCGGTAACAGCTGGAACAGTGCTCGGCACCAGATTTTCGAAGTTGCCGCCGGTTGCGGAAGAAATGGTCGCTTCGACTTTGCCAGCATCTTTGTAGACGTCATCGGCAGGTGCAGCGACGGTCACGTTGCCCGAAGTTTTGCCCGCTTCAATGGTGATCACGGCGCCGTTCGACAGGGTCACGGTTACCGGAGTACCGGCAGCGTTAGTCAGGGTTGCGGTGTAAACGATCGAGCCACCTTCAGCCACGGAACCGGTCGCGGACAGCGACAGATTGGTAGTGTCGACGGTATCGGTGACGTTGGTCGAAACCGGAGTTTTGTCGGCTACGAGATTTTCGTAGTTGCCGCCAGTCACACCGGTAATTGCGTTGGTGATTGGAGCATGACCAGTCAGCGCATCATTCGGCGCAGTGAAGGTCACGGTGCCAGTGGTTTTACCCACTTCAATCGTGATGTTCTGACCATTGGCCAAGGTCACCACAACCGGCGAACCAGTCACAGGCGCGCCAACAGTAGCGGTGTAAACAACCGCACCACCTTCAGCAGCGGACTCGGTCGCGGTCAGTTTCACGGTCGAGGTGTCGATGGTGTCAGTCACTTCGGTAACAGCTGGAACAGTGCTCGGTACCAGTTTTTCGAAGTCGCCACCGGTTGCGGTAGAAATGGTCGCTTCGACTTTGCCAGCATCTTTGTAGACGTCATCGGCAGGCGCCGCGACGGTCACGTTGCCGCTGGTTTTGCCAGCTTCGATAGTGATCACAGCACCGTTCGACAGTGTCACGGTCACTGGCGAGCCAGCAGCGTTGGTCAGAGTTGCGGTGTAAACGATCGAACCACCCTCAGCCACGGAACCGGTCGCTGACAGCGACAGGTTAGTGGTGTCGACAGTATCAGTAACGTTGGTCGACACCGGCGTCTTATCGGCCACCAGATTTTCGTAGTTGCCGCCAGAAACGTCGGTAATTGCATTGGTCAGCGCAGCATGACCGGTCAACGCATCGTTCGGCGCAGTGGTGGTCACGGTGCCTGTGGTTTTGCCCACTTCAATCGTGATGTTCTGGCCGTTGGCCAGAGTGACGACGACAGGCGAACCGGTCACTGGCGCGCCGACGGTCGCGGTGTAAGTAACGTTGCCACCCTCAGCCGCCGACTCGGTCGCGGTCAGTTTGACGGTGGTGGTGTCGATGGTGTCGGTGATGTTGGTCACGGCCGGAACGGTGCTCGGCACCAGGTTCTCGAAGTTGCCGCCAGTCACCGTCGAAATGGTTGCTTCGACTTTGCCTGCGTCCTTGTAAACGTCATCCGCCGGAGCAGCAACGGTCACGGTGCCGCTGGTTTTGCCTGCTTCGATGGTGATCACTGCGCCGTTCGACAGGGTCACGGTCACCGGATTACCGGCGGCGTTGGTCAGGGTCGCGGTGTAAACGATCGAACCACCTTCAGCCACCGAGTCGGTCGCGGTCAGGTTCAGGTTGGTGGTGTCGTTGGTGTCCGAGACCGCGGTGTCGGCGGACTTGCCGTCGACCGCGAGTTTTTCGTAGTTGCCGCCAGTGGCGCCATCGATGGTCACGCTCAGCGAGCTGCCGCCGGCCAATGGGCTGTTCGGCGCAACGTAGTTCACCGTGCCGGTGGTTTCACCGACGGCGATGGTGATGGTCTGGCCGTTGGACAGGTTGACGACAACCGGCGAGCCAGTGACTGGCGCGGTCACGGTCGCGGTGTAGACCACGGTTTCGCCTTCGGCGACGTTGGCGGTGGCGGTCAGCGACACGGTGGAGGTATCGATGGTGTCATTGACGGTGGTTACGGCCGGGGCAGTGCTGGTGACGAGGTTTTCGAAATCGCCACCGGTTGCGCCTTTGATGGTCGCTTCAACGGTGCCGGCGTCTTTGTAGACGTCATCTTTCGGCGCGTCGACGGTCACGGTGCCCGTGGTTTTGCCAGCGTCGATGGTGATCACCGAGCCGTTGCTCAGGGTCACGGTTACCGGGCTGCCAGCAGCGTTGGTCAGGGTCGCGGTGTAAGTGATCTGGCCGCCTTCATCCACTGAACCGGTGGCGCTGAGCGACAGGTTGGTGGTGTCGGTGGTGTCGGTCACGGTGGTGCTGACCGGGGTTTTGTCGGCAACGAGGTTCTCGTAGTTGCCGCCGGACACGTTGGTGATCGAGTTGGTCAGCGGAGCATGACCGGTCAACGCATCGTTCGGTGCGGTGGTGGTGACGGTGCCGGTGGTTTTGCCCACTTCGATAGTGATGTTCTGGCCGTTGGCCAAGGTCACGACAACCGGCGAACCGGTCACTGGTGCGCCGACGGTCGCGGTGTAGGTGACGGTGCCACCTTCAGCAGCAGACTCGGTGGCGGTCAGTTTCACGGTCGAGGTGTCGATGGTGTCGGTGACTTCGGTCACGGCCGGCGTGGTGCTCGGAACGAGGTTCTCGAAGTTACCGCCAGTCGCGTCCTTGATGGTCACTTCGACTTTGCCGGCGTCTTTGTAGACGTCATCGGCTGGCGCTGCAACGGTCACGGTGCCGGTGGTTTTGCCCGCTTCGATGGTGATGGTCGAACCGTTCGAGAGGTTCACGGTTACCGGCGTGCCGGCCGGGTTGGTCAGGGTCGCGGTGTAAACAATCGAACCGCCCTCGGCCACGGTGCCGGTTGCGCTCAGCGTCAGATCGGTGGTGTCGACGGTATCGGTGACGGTGGTCGAAACCGGGGTTTTGTCGGCGACCAGATTCTCGTAGTTGCCGCCGCTCACGTCGGTGATCGCGTTGGTCAGCGGCGTGTGGCCGTTCAGCGCGTCGTTCGGTGCGGTGGTGGTGACGGTGCCGGTGGTTTTGCCGACTTCGATGGTGATGTTCTGACCGTTGGCCAGGGTCACGACGACAGGCGAACCGGTGACTGGCGCGCCGACGGTCGCGGTGTAGGTGATGGTGCCACCTTCAGCAGCAGACTCGGTGGCGGTCAGTTTGACCGTCGAGGTGTCGATGGTGTCGGTGACTTCGGTCACGGCTGGCGTGGTGCTCGGAACGAGGTTCTCGAAGTTGCCGCCGGTGGCGTCCTTGATGGTCACTTCGACTTTGCCGGCGTCTTTGTAGACGTCATCGGCTGGCGCTGCAACGGTCACGGTGCCCGTGGTTTTGCCCGCTTCGATGGTGATGGTCGAACCGTTCGACAAGGTCACGGTGACAGGCGAGCCTGCAGCGTTGGTCAGGGTCGCGGTGTAGATGATCGAACCACCCTCAGCCACGGAACCGGTGGCGCTGAGCGACAGGTTGGTGGTGTCGGTGGTGTCGGTCACGGTGGTGGTGATCGGGGTTTTGTCGGCGACCAGATTTTCGTAGTTGCCGCCGGTCACGCCGGTGATCGAGTTGGTCAGGGGAGCCTGACCGGTCAGCGCATCGTTTGGTGCGGTGAAGGTCACGGTGCCGGTGGTTTTGCCGACTTCGATGGTGATGCTTTGGCCGTTGGCCAGGTTCACCACGACTGGCGAACCGGTGACCGGCGCGCCGACAGTGGCGGTGTAAGTGACGGTGCCGCCTTCAGCCACGGTGGTGTCGGCCGTCAGTTTGACGGTCGAGGTGTCGATGGTGTCAGTGACGTCAGTCACGGCTGGCGTGGTGCTCGGAACGAGGTTCTCGAAGTTACCGCCGGTGGCGTCCTTGATAGTCACTTCGACTTTGCCGGCGTCTTTGTAGACGTCATCGGCAGGCGCGGCAACGGTCACGGAACCGGTGGTTTTGCCCGCTTCGATGGTGATGGTCGAACCGTTCGACAGGTTCACGGTAACGGGGGTGCCGGCCGGGTTGGTCAGGGTTGCGGTGTAAACAATCGAACCACCCTCAGCCACGGTGCCGGTCGCGCTCAGCGACAGGTTGGTGGTGTCGACGGTGTCGGTCACCGACGTTACGGCCGGGGTTTTATCTGCGACGAGGTTTTCGTAGTTGCCGCCGCTGGTGCCGTCGATTTTCACGCTCAGCGTGTTGCCGCCAGCGAGGGCATCGTTCGGTGCGGTGAAGTTGACGCTGCCGCTGCTGGCGCCGACCGGAATGGTGATGGTCTGGCCGTTGGACAGGGTCACGACAACCGGCGCGCCGGTGACCGGTGCGGTCACGGAAGCGGTGTAAACTACCACGCCGCCTTCAACGGTGGCGGCGGTGGCGGTCAGCGAAACGGTGCTGTTGTCGATGGTGTCGGTGACGTCGGTGACCGCTGGAGTCTTGTCGACCACCAGGTTCTCGAAGTTACCGCCCGTGGTTTTGGTGATGCTCGCGTCGACTTTGCCGGCGTCCTTGTAGACGTCATCGCCCGGCGCGGCGACGGTGGCAGTGCCAGAGGTCGCGCCTTTGGCGATGTTGATCACCGCGCCGTTGCTCAGGGTCACGGTCATGGCCGTGCCGGCCGCGTTGGTGAGGCTTGCGGTGTAGACGATCGAACCGCCCTCGGCGACCGAAGCGGTGGCGCTCAGGCTGATATTGGTGGTGTCGACGGTGTCGGTGACGGTGGTAACCACCGCCGAACGGTTGGCATCGACCTGCTCGAAGTTGCCGCCGCTGTGGCTGGCAATCGCGGTCTGTACTTTGCCGCCGTCAATGTACGGGGTGTTGGCAGGCGCGGCGAAATTCACCGAACCGCTGGTCGCACCGGCAGCAATGTTGATCACTGCGCCGTTGGCCAGGGTCACGGTCATGGCGGTACCGGCCGGATTGCTCAGGGTCGCGGTGTAGGTGATCTGGCCACCTTCGCTGACGGTGTCGTTGGCGCTGAGGGTCAGCGTGGTTTTGTCGACGGTGTCATTGACGGTGGTGCTGACCGGGGTCTTGCTGACGTCGAGTTTTTCGAAGTTACCGCCGGTGGCATCGGTCATGGTCACGGTGAGCTTGCTGACGTCTTTGTAAACGTCATCGCTCGGCGCCGCGATGGTCACCGAACCGCTGGTTTTGCCAGCCTCGATGGTAATGGTCTGGCCGTTGCTCAGGTTGACGGTCACCGGCGTTTGCGCGGCGTTGGTCAGGGTCGCGGTGTAGGTGATCGACGTGCCTTCGAGCACATAGCTTTCAGCGCTGAGGGTCAGGTGCGTGGTGTTGATCGTGTCGGCAACGTTGGTCACCGCTGGCGTCGGATTGGCCACCAGGCTTTCGAAATTGCCGCCGTCGGTGCCCTTGATGGTCACTTCGACTTTGCCGGCGTCTTTGTAGGCGTCATCGGCAGGCGCAGGAACGGTCACGGTGCCGGTGGTCTTGCCGGCGTCGATGGTGATGGTCGAACCGTTGCTCAGGGTCACAGTCACCGGGGTGCCGGCCGGGTTGGTCAGCGTCGCGGTGTAGACGATCTGCCCGCCTTCATTGACGTTGCCGGTGGCGGTCAGCGAAACGGTGGTGGTGTCGACGGTGTCGGTCACGGCGGTGCTGACCGGGGTTTTGTCGGCGACCAGATTTTCGTAGTTGCCGCCGCTGACATTGGTGATCGAGTTGGTCAGCGGCGCGTGGCCGGCCAGCACGTCGTTCGGTGCGGTGGTCGACACGGTGCCGGTGGTTTGGCCGACAGCGATAGTGATGCTCTGACCGTTCGCCAGGGTCACGACGACAGGCGAGCCGGTCACTGGCGCACCAACAGTCGCGGTGTAAGTGACGGTGCCGCCTTCAGCAGCGGTTTCGGTGGCGGTCAGTTTCACCGTCGAGGTATCGATGGTGTCAGTGACGTCGGTCACGGCTGCAACGGTGCTTGGCACCAGGTTCTCGAAGTCGCCGCCAGTGGCGTCCTTGATGGTCACTTCGACTTTGCCGGCGTCTTTGTAGACGTCATCGGCAGGCGCAGCGACGGTCACGGTGCCGGTGGTTTTGCCAGCGTCGATGGTGATTACCGAGCCGTTGCTCAGGGTCACGGTGACTGGCGAGCCTGCTGCGTTGGTCAGGGTCGCGGTGTAAACGATCGAACCGCCTTCAGCCACGGTACCGGTGGCGCTGAGCGTCAGGTTGGTGGTGTCAGTGGTGTCGGTCACGGTGGTGCTGACCGGGGTTTTATCAGCGACCAGATTTTCGTAGTTGCCGCCGCTGACTTCGGTGATCGAGTTGGTCAGCGGTGCATGACCGGTCAACGCATCGTTCGGTGCGATGGCGGTCGCGGTGCCGGTGGTCTGGCCGACGGCGATGGTGATGGTCTGACCGTTGGCCAGGGTCACGACAACCGGCGAACCGGTGACTGGCGCGCCGACGGTCGCGGTGTAAGTGACGGTGCCACCTTCAGCAGCGGTCTCGGTCGCGGTCAGTTTCACCGTCGAGGTGTCGATGGTGTCGGTCACGTCGGTGACGGCTGGGGTGGTGCTCGGAACGAGGTTCTCGAAGTCGCCGCCGGTGGCGTCCTTGATGCTCACTTCGACTTTGCCAGCGTCTTTATAGACGTCATCGGCAGGTGCGGCGACGGTCACGGTGCCGGTGGTTTTACCGGCCTCGATGGTGATCACGGCGCCGTTCGACAAGGTTACGGTAACGGGCGAGCCGGCAGCGTTGGTCAGGGTCGCGGTGTAAACGATCGAACCGCCTTCCGCCACAGTGCCGGTGGCGCTGAGGGACAGATTGGTGGTGTCGGTGGTGTCGGTGACGGTGGTGCTGACCGGAGTTTTGTCAGCCACCAGATTTTCGTAGTTACCGCCGGAAACCTCAGTGATCGACGTGGTCAGCGGCGCATGGCCGGTCAACGCATCGTTCGGTGCAGTGGCGGTTACGGTGCCGGTGGTCTGGCCGACCGCGATGGTGATGGTTTGGCCATTGGCCAAGGTCACGACGACAGGCGAACCGGTGACCGGCGCGCCAACGGTTGCGGTGTAAGTGACGGTTCCGCCTTCAGCCACGGTGGTGTCAGCGGTCAGTTTGACGGTCGACGTGTCGAGGGTGTCGGTCACTTCGGTGACAGCCGGAACGGTGCTTGGCACCAGATTCTCGAAGTTGCCGCCAGTGGCGTTGTCGATGCTGACTTCGACTTTGCCGGCGTCTTTATAGACGTCATCGGCCGGTGCCGCGACGGTCACGGTGCCGGTGGTTTTGCCCGCTTCGATGGTGATCACCGAGCCGTTCGACAGGGTCACGGTCACCGGTGTGCCGGCCGGGTTGGTCAGGGTTGCGGTGTAAACGATCGAACCGCCTTCAGCCACAGAACCGGTGGCGCTGAGCGACAGGTTGGTGGTGTCGGCAACATCGGTGACGTTAGTGGAGACCGGAGTTTTGTCGGCGACCAGATTTTCGTAATTGCCACCGCTGACGTTGGTGATCGAGTTGCTCAGCGGCGCGTTGCCGGCCAGCGCGTCGTTCGGCGCGGTGGTGGTCACGGTGCCGGTGGTTTGGCCGACGGCGATGGTGATGTTCTGGCCGTTGGCCAAGGTCACGACAACCGGCGAGCCGGTGACTGGCGCGCCAACGGTTGCGGTGTAAGTGACGGTGCCGCCTTCAGCCACCGAGGTGTCAGCCGTCAGTTTCACGGTCGAGGTGTCGACGGTGTCGGTCACTTCGGTGACAGCCGGAACGGTGCTCGGCACCAGGTTCTCGAAATTGCCGCCAGTGACGTTATTGATGCTGACTTCGACTTGGCCGGCGTCTTTATAGACGTCATCCGCCGGTGCCGCGACGGTCACGGTGCCGGTGGTCTTGCCGGCGTCGATGGTGATCACCGAGCCGTTGCTCAGGGTCACGGTGACTGGCGTGCCGGCTGGATTGGTCAGGGTTGCGGTGTAAACGATCGAACCGCCTTCAGCAACGGTGCCGGTCGCGGACAGCGACAGATTGGTGGTGTCGATCGAATCGGTAATCGTGGTGGTCGCTGGCGTGGTGTTCGGCACCAGGTTTTCGAAGTTGCCGCCGGTTGCGCCGGTAATCGTGGTGCTGACCGTGCTGCCATTGTTGTAGACGTCGTTGGCCGCTGTCGGCACGTTGACGCTGCCGGTGGTTTTGCCGGCTTCAATGGTGATGGTCGAACCGTTCGACAGGGTGATCGTCACCGGGGTTTGCGCGGCGTTGGTCAGGGTCGCGGTGTAGGTGATCTGGTCACCTTCGACGACGGTGCCGGTGGCGGTGAGGCTGACGTTGGTGGTGTCGAGCGAATCAGTGATGGTGGTTACTGCTGGCGTCGGATTTGGCACCAGGTTTTCGAAGTTGCCGCCGGTTGCACCAGTAATCGTGGTGCTGACAGTGCTGCCATTGTTGTAGACGTCGTTGGCCGGGGTCGGCACGTTGACGACGCCCGTGGTCTGGCCGGCTTCGATGGTGATGGTTGAGCCGTTCGACAGGGTGACGGTCACCGGAGTTTGCGCCGGGTTGGTCAGGGTCGCGGTGTAAGTGATCTGACCGCCTTCGGTGACGCTCGAGCCAGCGGTCAGGGTGACCGTGGTGGTGTCGATCGAATCGGTGATGGTGGTCACTGCCGGCGTCGGGTTCGGCACCAGATTTTCGAAGTTGCCACCGGTGGCACCAGTGATGGTGGTGGTGACGGTGCTGCCGTTGTTGTAGACGTCATTGGCCGCTGTCGGCACGTTGACGACGCCAGTGGTCTGGCCGGCTTCGATGGTAATGGTCGAGCCGTTCGACAGAGTGACGGTCACCGGCGTCTGCGCCGGGTTGGTCAGGGTCGCGGTGTAAGTGATCTGACCGCCTTCAGTGACGGTCGAGCCAGCGGTCAGCGTGACCGTGGTGGTGTCGATCGAATCGGTGATGGTGGTCACTGCTGGCGTCGGGTTCGGCACCAGGTTTTCGAAGTTGCCGCCGGTTGCACCAGTAATCGTGGTGCTGACAGTGCTGCCATTGTTGTAGACGTCATTGGCCGCTGTCGGCACGTTGACGACGCCCGTGGTCTGGCCAGCTTCGATGGTGATCGTCGAGCCGTTCGACAGAGTGACGGTGACCGGGGTTTGCGCCGGGTTGGTCAGGGTCGCGGTGTAAGTGATCTGACCGCCTTCGGTGACGGTCGAGCCAGCGGTCAGCGTGACCGTGGTGGCGTCCACCGAATCAGTGATGGTGGTTACTGCTGGCGTCGGGTTCGGCACCAGATTTTCGAAGTTGCCACCGGTGGTGCCGGTAATCGTGGTGCTGACAGTGCTGCCATTGTTGTAGACGTCATTGGCCGGGGTCGGCACGTTGACGACGCCCGTGGTCTGGCCGGCTTCGATGGTGATTGTCGAGCCGTTCGACAGAGTGACGGTGACCGGGGTTTGCGCCGGGTTGGTCAGGGTCGCGGTGTAAGTGATCTGACCGCCTTCAGTGACGGTCGAGCCAGCGGTCAGAGTGACCGTGGTGGTGTCCACCGAATCGGTAATGGTGGTGGTCGCTGGCGTCGGGTTTGGCACCAGATTTTCGAAGTTGCCACCGGTGGCACCAGTGATGGTGGTGGTGACGGTGCTGCCATTGTTATAGACGTCGTTCGGCGGCGTTGGCACGTTGACGGTGCCGGTGGTCTGGCCCGCGCCAATGGTGATGGTCGAGCCGTTCGACAGGGTGACGGTCACCGGGGTTTGCGCCGGGTTGGTCAGGGTCGCGGTGTAGGTGATCTGGCCGCCTTCGGTGACGTTCGTGCCCGCCGTCAAAGTGACGGTGGTGGTGTCGATGGTGTCGGTGACCTGGGTCGTGGCCGGGACGGTTGGCGGGGTCACGTTGATGCCGTTGCCGCCGGTGGTGCCGGTGACGGTCACGTCGATCTGGGTCGAGTCGTTATAAACAGTGTCGTTCGGCGCCAGCGGTACGTTGACGGTGCCCGTGGTCGAACCGGCCGGAACCACAATCACCGCGCCGTTGGACAAGGTGATGGTCAGGTCGGTCAGCGGCGCCTGGGTCAGGGTCGCGGTGTACACCAGCACGCCACCGGCTTCGGTGATGGTCGGTGTGGCGCTGACGCTCAGGGTCGAATCGCGCAAAGCATTCGTGGTGGTGTCGGTGGTCTGCCCGCCGGTGATGTCTTGCGTGGTCTGACCGGCAGCGTTGATGCCTGCGGTCGGGAAGCCAATCGTCGGGTCAACGCGGCCAGCGGTGGCGTCGAGCATCACGAAACTGTGGCCACCACCGGCGGCACCGCCAGTGCCTGCGGCGCTTGGGCCGGCAGCGGTGGCGTCGAGGGCGGTCGTCGGGTCAACACCGGCGGCGATGGCTTGCTGCAATTCTTCTACAGAAGGCGCTGCCTGCGCGGTGGCTTCGGCCAGGTCAGTGCTGGAGTCGGGCGCGTTGGCGCTCCACTGCGTTTCGCGACCGAGGTCGAGGGTGCGGCCATCTGCCAATTCAAGCGACACGGCGCCGGAGAGGCCGGTGTCGATCTGGTCGCCGACAAACAGGCGATCGCCTTCAACGAGTACGCGACGCACGCCCTCTGGTGACACCACGAATACCTGACCAACAATGCTTTTGACGATGGCAACAACACTGCTCATTGAAGACTCTCCGGGTGTCACGTTCAGTTGACTTCCATGGACCTGATGGCATGGGCGCCGATTCAGTCTGGACGTACTTTTAAATTTTGCGTAGCAAGTTTGACGCGTCTAATTGTCAATAATTTGGCTAGATTCTTTCGCTATTAACTTTATGCCAAACTATTGACCTTCTGGGTGCCATCCTAAACAATCGCCCCAGTAATGTCACATTGATATTTCCGCGGCGACCCGTCCTTCAGCGTGTGATCCAGTTCCTGTTTTGAACTTTCCGACATACGGTCAATCTGGTTGCCATCATCCGACGCAGCGCCCCGTTTTTGCTGTGATTCAAGACAAGAAGTTCTGGGAAATTCCTACCATGCGTTCGCCCCTGCTTTTCGCCGTACCCTTCGCTCTCGCCGCCTCTTTTGTACAAGCACAATCCTTACCAGAAGCCATGCAGCAGGCATTGGATGTCCATCCGGAGATCCAGGCAGGGGTCAACAGTCGTTTGGCGGCGGATTATCAATTAAGAGCAGCGAAAGGTGGATACCTGCCGAAGGTCGATCTGCTGGGTGGTTATGGCCGTGAAGGCACCGACAGCGTGACCACGCGCGCCGATTCCGGTAACCACTACGAAACTCTGAACCGCAGCGAGTCAAGTTTACGTCTCTCGCAAATGGTTTTTGACGGTTTTGCCACTTCCAGCGAAGTCGGGCGTCAACAAGCCACCGTTAACTCCCGCGCTTACTCGTTGCTCGGCACCTCCGAGCGCACCGCGTTGACCGTCGCCCAGGTTTATCTGGACGTGCTGACCCGCCGCGAGTTCGTGCGTCTGGCCGAAGAAAACCTCAAGAGCCACCAGCGCATCTACGATCAGATCCAGTTGCGCACTCAGCGCGGCGTCGGCAGCGGCGCCGACCTTGATCAGGCCGAAGCGCGGATGGCTCAGGCCCGTAACAACCTGATCACCGAGCAGACCAACCTCGCCGACTCGGAAACCAACTTCCTCAGCGCCGTCGGCCAGATGCCGGATCAGTTGGAGCGCCCGGCGCCGTTCATCGCGATGATGCCGGCCAACCTCAATGAAGCGCGCACGCAGATGGTCGAAAACAGTCCGATCCTGCGTTCGGCCGAGTCCGACATCGCCGCTGCCGAGAAGCAGTACGAGACCGCCAAGTCGACCTTCTACCCGCGTTTCGACGCTGAACTGGGCCGCACCGCCGACAACGATATCGATGGCCAGAACGGTCACAACAACGAGTGGCAAGCCATGCTGCGCATGCGCTTCAACCTCTATTCCGGTGGCAGCAACAAGGCTGATCTGGAATCGAAGTCGTACCTGTCGAACCAGGCGTTGGACATCCGCAACAACGCCCTGCGTCAGTTGAACGAAGAGCTGGGCCTGGCCTGGAACGCCTTGAACAACGCCAACGCGCAGGTGCCGATCGCGCAGCAATACGTCGATCACAGCACCGCCGTGCGCACTGCTTACCAGCGTCAATTCAGCCTCGGCGAACGCACCCTGCTCGATTTGCTCGACAGCGAAAACGAGCTGTTCACCGCATCGCGGCGTCTGGCTGAAATCAAAAACATTCAGTTATTTACTCAGTACCGAATCAAGGCGACCATGGGCGAGTTGCTCAGAAGCCAGGGAGTGGTCGCGCCGTTGGCATCCGTTGTGCAGAACGACGTGAAGCCCAAGGTTCAGCTGCCTGGGATGAATTGAGTTATCCCTTTCAACTGTTAAAGAGTGTCGAGCGTGGAATCAGAAGTCAGTCGAGTTCATCTCAGTCATGATCCACGCGCGTTGCACGACGATCCGTTACTGGACGGTCTGCTCGCCCTTTGCATGCTCCATCAGAAGCCTGCCAGCGCGGCGATGTTGACCACCGGCCTGCCGCTGCCCAAACAACGTTTGAGTGTCGAGTTGCTGCCCCGCGCGGCGGCTCGCGCCGGCCTGCAAGGGCGGGTGTTGCAGCGCAAGCTGGAAGAAATTCCGGCGATCGCCATGCCCGCGCTGTTGCTGCTCAAGGATGGCCGCAGCGCCGTCCTGTTGGGCTGGCAAGGTGAAGATGAAGCGCGGGTGCTGCTCAGCGAAAGCGACGGCGGCGAGTCCGTGGTCAGCCGCGAACTGCTCGCCGACGATTACACCGGCAAAGTCTTCTTCGCCCAGCCGCAACACAAATTCGACGTCAACCACGGCACGCTGATTCCGCGTGCGCGCTCGTGGTTCCGCGACACCCTCAAGCGTTCGCGCTGGCTGTATGCCGATGCGATTGCCGCGAGTTTCCTGATCAACATCATTGCAATGGCCGCGCCGCTGTTTGTGATGAACGTCTACGACCGCGTGGTGCCGAACCAGGCCGAAGCGACCCTGTGGGTCTTGGCCCTCGGGATTACCGGCGCTTACCTGTTCGACCTGATCCTCAAGAGCCTGCGCAGTTTGTGCCTGGATCTGGCCGGCAAGAAAACCGACCTGATCATCTCGGCGACGCTGTTCGAGCGCATCGTCGGCATGTCGATGAAGTATCGCCCGGCGCGAGTCGGCAGCTTTGCGCAGAACATTCATGAGTTTCAGAGCCTGCGCGATTTCCTCGCCTCGCTGACCCTGACCAGCCTGATCGACCTGCCGTTCACCATCCTGATCTTCATCGTCATCGCCATTCTTGGCGGGCATCTGGTGTGGATTCCGGTGCTGGCGTTCCCGATTGCCTTGCTGATCGGCTACGCCTTGCAGAAGCCGCTGGTGGCCACGATGGAACGCACCATGGCCCTCGGCGCGGAGCGTCAATCGAGCCTGATCGAAACCCTCGCCGGTCTCGACGCGGTCAAGGTCAACAACGCCGAAAGCGAACGCCAGTACCAGTGGGAACAGACCATCGGCACCCTCAGCCGCCTCGAACTGCGGGTGAAAATGCTCTCCGGTCTGGCGATGAACATCACCCTGCTGATCCAGCAACTGGCCGGGGTGATCATGATCGTCTTCGGCGTGTACCAGATCATCGACGGGCATCTGAGCATGGGCGGTCTGATCGCTTGCTACATGCTCAGCGGTCGCGCGCTGAGCCCGCTGGCCTCGCTGTCCGGTCTGCTGACTCGCTATCAACAGGCGCGGGTGACCATGACCTCGGTCGATCAAATGATGGAGCTGCCGCAAGAGCGCAACTTCGAAGAGCGCCCGCTGAGCCGCAAGGTTCTGCAAGGCGCCATCGAATGCCGCCAACTCAACTTCACCTACCCGGAACAACAGAACCCGGCGCTGAAGAACATCAACCTGGTGGTTCGTCCCGGCGAAAAAATCGGCATCATCGGTCGCAGTGGCTCGGGCAAAAGCTCCCTGGCCAAACTGCTGGTCGGCCTCTATCAGCCGGACGATGGCGCCTTGCTGGTCGACGGTGTGGACATTCGCCAGATCGACGTCAGCGAGCTGCGCTACAACATCGGCTATGTGCCACAAGACATCCAACTGCTGGCCGGCACCCTGCGTGACAACCTGGTTTCCGGTGCGCGTTATGTAGAAGACGAACTGGTGCTGCAAGCCGCCGAACTGGCCGGCGTCCACGAATTCGCCCGTCTGCACCCGCAAGGCTACGAGCTGCAAGTCGGCGAGCGTGGGCAGAACCTCTCTGGCGGTCAACGGCAGAACGTCGCCCTGGCCCGAGCGCTGCTGCTCAATCCGCCGATTCTGCTGATGGATGAACCCACCAGTGCGATGGACAACACCGGCGAAGAACGCCTCAAGCAACGCCTCGCGGCAGTGATTGAAAACAAGACCGTGATTCTGGTCACGCACCGGGCCTCACTGTTGTCGCTGGTCGATCGCCTGCTGGTGGTCGACCGTGGTCAGATTCTCGCCGATGGCCCGAAAGCCGCCGTGATGGAAGCGTTGAAGAAGGGGCAGATCAGTGTTGCTTAAGTCGGGTTTCAAGGATTCGATCCGTCGCTACTTCAAGGGCTCGGCATCGTTGCAGGGCCAGCCGCTGCCAGAGGTCAACAAGGCGCTGATCGAGGACGCCCCGCGCGTCGTGCGCCTGACCATTTGGGCGATCATCGGCTTCTTCGTTTTTCTTATGCTCTGGGCCAATTTCGCCGTGATCGACGAAGTGACCAAGGGCGACGGCAAGGCGATTCCGTCGTCGAAGATCCAGAAAATCCAGAACCTTGAGGGCGGGATCGTCTCCGAGCTGTTCGTCAAGGAAGGCCAGATTGTCGAGGCCGGCGCACCGCTGATTCGTCTCGACGACACGCGATTTGCCTCCAACGTCGGCGAAACCGAGGCCGATCGTCTGTCGATGTTGCTGCGCGTTGAGCGTCTGAGCGCCGAAGTCGATGACCGTCCGCTGAATTTCCCCGAGGACGTGCTGAAAGCCGTGCCGGGTCAGGCGAAGAGCGAAGAGTCGCTGTACATCAGCCGCCGCCAGCAACTGCACGACGAGATCGGCGGTTTGCAGGAGCAGTTGATTCAGCGTCAGCAAGAGCTTCGCGAATTTGGCTCCAAGCAGGGCCAATACCGCCAGCAACTCGGCTTGCAGCGTCAGGAAATTAATATGTCCGAGCCGCTGGTGGCGCAGGGCGCGGTTTCGCCGGTTGAAGTCTTGCGACTGAAGCGCGCCGAAGTGGAAACCCGTGGTCAGCTCGATGCCACAACTTTGGCGATTCCGCGTGCCGAATCGGCGATCAAGGAAGTGCAGCGCAAGATCGACGAGACGCGCGGCAAATTCCGCAGTGAAGCGCTGACCCAACTCAACGAAGCGCGTACCGACCTGAACAAGGCCAGCGCCACCGGCAAGGCGCTGGAAGATCGCGTCAGCCGTACGCTGGTCACCTCGCCCGTGCGGGGCATCGTCAACAAGTTGCTGGTCAACACCATCGGCGGCGTGATCCAGCCGGGCAGCGATTTGGTGGAGATTGTGCCGCTGGACGACACCTTGCTGGTCGAAGCAAAAATCCGCCCGCAGGACATCGCGTTCCTGCATCCGGGCCAGGAAGCCACGGTGAAATTCACCGCGTACGACTACACCATTTATGGTGGCCTGAAAGCCAAGCTTGAGCAGATCGGTGCCGACACCATTACCGATGAAGACAAGAAGACCACGTACTACGTGATCAAGGTGCGTACGGAGCGCAGTCATCTGGGTACGGATGACAAGCCGTTGCTGATCATTCCGGGGATGGTCGCGTCGGTGGATATCATTACCGGCAAGAAATCGGTGTTGAGCTACCTGCTCAAACCGATCATCCGCGCACGGGCTGAGGCGTTGCACGAGCGCTGATCCCCCAATAACCCTGTAGGAGCTGTCGAGTGAAACGAGGCTGCGATCTTTTGATCCTGTTTTTTAACAGCAGAATCAAAAGATCGCAGCGTGCCGCAGCTCCTACAGGGATGTCCGCAAAAGGGTGAGGAAGTGACAAAAATCGTCACTCACCACCCAGTCCATTCCTCACCATTCGCCATATCGTTATTCATTAACGGTATTTAATTTCCGATTCTTATAGCTATAAAGTCACTCCCCTGCGTACCTGCCGACCAATCGGCGCGCCGCACGACCTGAACCGACACGCAATCCAGCGTGAGTGTCTGATCGACGAGCGCGCCCATGAGCGCGCCGTGCGTGGGAGATTGAAAGATGTCCGCAGCTACTGCTACCCCAAGCGCCGCGAGCGCCGCGCCGCAAACCTTCGAAATTCGCCCGTTCAGCGGTGCCGTTGGCGCCGAGATCATTGGCCTCGACCTCACCCGGCCGATCAATGATCAAGACTTTACGCGCATCCATCGCGCGCACCTCGATCACCACGTTGTGGTGTTCCGCGACCAGCAAATCACCCCTCAACAGCAGATCGACTTCAGCCGCCGCTTCGGTGTGTTGCAGATCCACGTGCTCAAGCAGTTCCTGCTGGCCAATCACCCGGAAATTCTCATCGTTTCCAACATCGTCGAAAACGGCCAAAACATCGGCCTCGGCGACGCCGGAAAATTCTGGCACTCCGACCTTTCTTATAAAGAGCTGCCGAGCCTTGGCTCGATGCTGCATGCGCAAGAGCTGCCTTCCGAGGGCGGCGACACCTTGTTCGCCGACATGCACAAAGCCTGGGACAACCTGCCCGCTGAGCTGCGTAAAGCAGTCGAAGGGCGCAGCGCCGCGCATTCCTACACCGCGCGTTACAGCGAAACCAAATTCGAAGGCAACTGGCGCCCGACGCTGACCCCGGAGCAACTCGCTCAGGTCGCGGAAGTGGTGCACCCGGTGGTGCGCACGCACCCGGAAAACGGCCGCAAGGCGCTGTTCGTCAGCGAAGGTTTCACCACGCGCATCGTTGGTCTGCCGGACGACGAGAGCCAGCAACTGCTGAGCGAGCTCTACGCCCACAGCGTGTTGCCGCAAAACATCTACCGCCATCAGTGGCAGCCCCACGACCTGGTGTTCTGGGACAACCGTTCGCTGATCCACCTCGCCGCCGGTTGCCCTGCGCACCTGCGCCGCAAGCTGTATCGCACGACCATTCAGGGCGACGCGCCTTTCTGATTTGCCGGAGATTCGATCATGTCCAAACGACTTCCATTTGCCCCGCTGGCCGCCGCAATCGGCCTCGGTTTCAGCCTGATTGCTGGCAGCCTGGTCGCTCCGACCGTGGCCCACGCCGAAGGTGAAATCCGCATCGCCGAACAGTTCGGCATTGTCTATTTATTGCTCAACGTGGTGCGCGATCAGGGCCTGATCGAGAAGTACGGCAAGCAGGAAGGCATCGACATCAAGGTCGACTGGACGCAGCTCTCGGGCGGCGCCGCGGTCAACGATGCGCTGTTGTCCGGTTCCATCGACATTGCTGGCGCTGGCGTCGGACCGCTGCTGACCATTTGGGATCGCACCCACGGCAAGCAAAACGTCAAAGCCGTCGCCTCGCTGGGCAACTTTCCTTACTACTTGGTGAGCAACAATCCGAAGGTTAAAACCATCGCCGATTTCACCGAGAAGGATCGCATCGCAGTGCCAGCGGTTGGCGTGTCGGTACAGTCGCGCTTCCTGCAGTACGCGGCGGCCAAGCAGTGGGGCGACAAGGAATTCAATCGCCTCGACAAATACACCATCGCCGTTCCGCACCCGGACGCCACGGCTGCGTTGATCGCCGGCGGCACCGAGCTGACCGGGCATTTCTCCAACCCGCCGTTCCAGGATCAGGCGCTGGAAAATCCTAACGTTCACGTCGTGCTCAATTCTTATGACGTGCTCGGCCCGAACTCGCCGACGGTGCTGTTCGCCACCGAGAAATTCCGCGAGGAAAACCCGAAAACCTACAAAGCCTTCGTTGAAGCACTGACCGAGGCGGCGCAATTTGCGCAGAACGATAAGGGCGCGGCGGCCGACACCTACATCCGCGTGACCAAAGCGAAAATCGACCGCGCCGCGTTGCTGAAAATCATCGACAACCCGCAGTTCGAATTCAGCGTGACGCCGAAAAATACGTATCCACTGGCCGAATTCCTCTACCGCGTCGGCGCGATCAAAAACAAACCTGAATCGTGGAAGGACTATTTCTTCCAGGACGCCAAACCGCTGCAAGGGAGCTGACCGAGATGAACGCCCCTTTGCAAGGCCACGCGGCCAGCAACCTGATCGTCAACCGCGAAGCGCTGTTGGCGGTCGATCATGTCAGCCTCGAATACCGCACGCCGCAACGTGTTGTGCGCGCCACGCACCAGGTCAGTTTTGAAATCGACCCGGCCGATCGCTACGTGCTGCTCGGCCCGTCCGGTTGCGGAAAATCGACGTTGCTCAAAGCGGTCGCCGGTTTTATTCAACCGTGCGAAGGCGAGATCCGTCTGCAAGGCCAGCGCGTCGACGCGCCGGGGCCAGACCGGATTGTGGTGTTTCAGGAATTCGATCAACTGCCGCCGTGGAAAACCGTCAAACAGAACGTGATGTTTCCGCTGCTGGCGTCGCGCACGCTGAAGAAAAAAGAAGCCGAAGAACGCGCGCTGCACTACCTGGAAAAGGTCGGGTTGGCGGCGTTTGCCGATGCTTATCCGCACACGTTGTCCGGCGGCATGAAAGCGCGCGTGGCGATTGCCCGGGCGTTGGCGATGCAGCCGAAAATCCTCTTGATGGACGAACCGTTCGCCGCGCTGGATGCGCTGACCCGCCGCAAGATGCAGGAAGAGTTGCTGCTGCTCTGGGAAGAAGTGCGCTTCACCTTGTTGTTCGTCACGCACTCGATTGAAGAGGCGCTGGTGGTCGGCAATCGCATTTTGTTGCTGTCGCCACATCCGGGGCGGGTGCGCGCCGAAGTGCACAGCCATCAATACGATTTGCACAGCCTCGGTGGCGTGGCGTTTCAGGAATCGGCGCGGCGCATTCATCGTCTGCTGTTCGACGAAGGCCAGTCGCCGGAAACCGAGCGTGACCACGACTTTAACGACATTCGCATCGCCTATTGAGCGGCCAGGAGGATCAACCCGATGAGCCATTCATCATCTGTGCGTGAAGAATTCGAAATTGTTTTAGAGCCGCTGACTGAAGTGCCGGTCGAACGCGAACTGTCCCTCGGTACGCGGCTGTGGCAACAGGGTTGGCTGCGCAAAAGCCTGATCCTGATATTGCTCGCGGTGCTTTGGGAAATCGTCGCGCGGGTGCAGAACAACGATCTGTTGCTGCCGAGTTTTCTACAGACCAGCCATGCGCTGTACGACGGCTTGCTCAGCGGCGAGTTGCTGAGCAAGGTGTGGATATCCTTGGTGGTGCTGCTCAAGGGTTATCTGATCGGCATCGTTCTGGCGTTTGCCCTGACGACACTGGCGGTGTCGACCCAGTTTGGGCGCGATCTGCTGAGTACACTGACCTCGATGTTTAACCCGTTGCCGGCGATTGCCCTGCTGCCATTGGCGTTGCTGTGGTTTGGGTTGGGGCAGAACAGCCTGATTTTTGTGCTGGTGCATTCGGTGTTGTGGGCGTTGGCGCTGAATACTTATGCCGGGTTTCTTGGGGTGTCCGAGACGCTGCGCATGGCCGGGCGCAATTATGGTTTGAAGGGATTGCGGCTGGTGCTGTTCATCCTCATTCCTGCGGCGTTGCCGTCGATTCTGGCCGGGCTGAAAATTGGCTGGGCGTTTGCCTGGCGCACGTTGATCGCGGCGGAATTGGTGTTCGGTGCGACCAGTGGCAAGGGTGGCTTGGGCTGGTACATTTTTCAGAATCGAAATGAGCTGTACACCGACAAGGTGTTTGCCGGGTTGGCGGTGGTGATTCTGATTGGTTTGCTGGTGGAGAATCTGGTGTTTGACACGCTGGAGCGGGTGACTGTGAAGCGCTGGGGTATGCAGCGCTGACCTGAAAAGATCGCAGCCTTCGGCAGCTGCTACAGGGGATCGCATTCAATGTAGGAGCTGCCGAAGGCTGCGATCTTTTGATCTGATAGGATTGCACGCAGATCAATCCTGATCCGCCACGAGTGCTCGCCATGCAGCTCCCGGACATGAACCTTCTGGTCGCCCTCGACGCTTTGCTCGACGAGGGCAGTGTGGTCGGCGCCGCGCGGCGGATGAACCTCAGCCCCGCCGCGATGAGCCGCACCCTCACGCGAATCCGCGAAGCCATCGGTGATCCGATCCTCGTGCGCGCCGGCCGTGGCCTGGTGCCAACCCCCAAAGCACTGGAATTACGTGAGCAGGTGCGCGACGTCGTCGAACAAGCCGCGCTGCTGTTCCGCTCCGCTGACACGGTGGAATTGGGCACGCTGCGCCGACGCTTCAGCATTCGCGCCAATGACTTTTTCATCGGCGTCTACGGCGGCAAGCTGTTCGACACCCTCGACCAACAAGCGCCGCACTGCGAGCTGCGTTTTGTCCCCGAGGGCGATGGCGATGATGAAGCGTTGCGCGAAGGACGGATCGACCTCAGCGTCAGCAACACCCGGCCGGTCAGCCCTGAAGTGAAAGTGCAGAATCTGTTTTCTACGCATTTCGTTGGGCTGGTTCGTGAAGATCATCCGCTGCTCGACGGTGAAATAACTGCCGAACGCTACGCTGGTTTTTCCCATATCAGCATGTCGCGCCGTGGTATCGCTCGCGGCCCGATTGATACGGCGCTGAACGCGTTGGGGCTGGAGCGGCGGGTGGCGGTGATTGCGCCGAGTTTTCATGCGGCGATGTTTGCCTTGCCGGATTCCGATCTGATTCTGCCGGTGCCCAAGGAAGCGCTGCTCAGCGTGCGGCGATTGGGTTTGAAGCTGCGCTCGTTCGACCTGCCGATTCCGTTGCCGACCTTGATGCTGACACAAGCCTGGCACCCGCGTTTTGACAAGGATCCGGCGCACCGCTGGCTGCGGGAAACGCTGAAAACCTGTTGCGACGAAACCTGGCTGGCCGCGCAACCTTAACAACAGATCAAAAGATCGCAGCCTTCGGCAGCTCCTACATTGGAATGCAATCCCTGTAGGAGCTGCCGAAGGCTGCGATCTTTTGCGTTTAATCATTGTGTCTGGCGCACTTATAACCTGCCAATAAGTCAATTTTCGTCAGCGATAAGCCCCACTAAAATGCTCCGGTATTTCCCACCCCCGGAGTTTTCATTCATGACATCCCTGACGGTCTCGGCGCCCCTCGCTGCGGCCAGCCCGGCGACGGCGGCCGCGCCTCCGGTGTTCGGGGCGCGGATCATCACCGGTCTGGTCGGCGTGCTGCTGGCGGTGCTGGTGTCGGGCCTCAACGAGATGGTCACCAAAGTGGCCCTCGCCGACATTCGTGGCGCGCTGCACATCGGTTACGACGAAGGCACCTGGCTGGTCGCCAGTTACACCGCCACCTCGGTCGCGGCCATGGCGTTTGCGCCGTGGTGCTCGGTGACCTTCTCGCTACGCCGTTTCACCCTCTGCGCGATCGCCCTGTTCACCGTGCTCGGCGTGCTGTGCCCGTTCGCGCCGAATTACGAAAGCCTGCTGTTGATGCGCATTCTGCAAGGCCTGGCCGGCGGCGCGCTGCCGCCGATGCTGATGACCGTGGCCCTGCGCTTCTTGCCGGCAAATATCAAACTCTACGGTCTGGCCGGTTACGCGCTGACCGCCACTTTCGGCCCCGGCCTCGGTACGCCGCTCGCCGGTTTGTGGACGGAATACGTCGGCTGGCAATGGACGTTCTGGCAAATCATCGTGCCGTGCCTGATCGCCATGGCGATGGTGGCTTACGGCATTCCGCAGGATCCGCTACGACTGGAACGCCTCAAGGCATTCAACTGGAAAGGCCTGCTGCTGGGCTTCCCGGCGATCTGCATGTTGGTAATCGGTTTGCTGCAGGGCAATCGACTGGACTGGTTCGAGTCAAGCCTGATCTGCGGCTTGCTCGGCGCTGGTTCGCTGCTGCTGGTAGCGTTTTTGATCAATGAATGGTCGCAGCCGATTCCGTTTTTCAAATTGCAGATGCTCGGTATTCGCAACCTGTCATTCGCGCTGATGACCCTGGCCGGTGTGTTGGTGATTTTGCTGGCGGTGGTGTTGATCCCGTCGAGTTATCTGGCGCAGGTGCAGGGTTATCGCCCGGTGCAAACCGCGCCGATCATGCTGCTCGCTGCGTTGCCGCAGTTGATCGCGCTGCCGCTGGTGGCGGCGCTGTGCAACCTGCGTTGGGTCGATTGTCGCTGGGTGCTCGGGATCGGTTTGAGCATGTTGGCGCTGTCGTGCCTCGGTGGTTCGCAACTGACGTCGGCGTGGATTCGCGACGACTTTTATGTCCTGCAATGGCTGCAGATTTTCGGTCAGCCGATGGCGGTGTTGCCGTTGTTGATGTTGTCGACCGGGAGCATTTCGCCGCTGGAAGGGCCGTTCGCTTCGGCGTGGTTCAACACGGTGAAAGGCCTGTCGGCCGTGGTCGCCACCGGGGTGATCGAAGCGCTGACCACGTCGCGTCTGCATTTCCATTCGAACATGTTGATCGACAGCCTCGGCAATTCGCCGCTGGCCGATCGCAGCGATCCGGGCCTCGCCCATCGTCTGCACGAACAGGCCGTGGTGCTGACTTCTTCCGATCTCTATGTGTGCATGGCTGGCGTCGCGATGATGCTGATCCTGCTGATTTTCTGGCTGCCGACGCGGATTTTTCCACCGCGCGCGCCGACTTGATGGCTGCACTGAACAATGAAGGTTTTTATGACGACTCAAGCAAAGCAAAAACTCGCCGTGGCCGTGGCCGCCGCGCTGGCCGTTGGCGTGTTGGTGTATCTGGCGATGCCGGGCCTGTTTGGTAAACGCACCCAGCAAAATACCAACGACGCGTTCGTCTCCGCCGACTACACCCTGGTGGTGCCGCGCGTGGCCGGGTTTATCAAAGAAGTGCTGGTCGAAGACAACCAGCGCGTCAAGGCCGGGCAGTTGCTGGCGCTGATCGATGATCGCGATTTGCGTGCGTCTGCGGAAGCGGCAGACGCGCAGACGCTGGTGGCGCGTGCGCAGTTGCAGAATGCCAAAGCGACGCTGGAACGGCAGACCTCGGTGATCGCTCAGGCGCAGGCGTTGGTGGTGTCGGCCAAGGCAGAAATGGCCTTTGCCCAGCAGGAATTGAATCGCTACAACCACCTGGCCGGCGTCGGTGCCGGCACTGTGCAGAACGCGCAACAGGCGCGCACGCGCATCGATCAAGCGACGGCGCACCTCGACACCGCCACCGCGAAACTGGCGGCGGAGCGCAAGCAAGTCGATATCCTCACCGCCCAACGTGATGCCGCCGAAGGCAGCCTGAAGCACGCGCAAGCGGCGCTGGAAATCGCCAGTTTCGAACTCTCCTACACACGCATCACCGCGCCGCAGGACGGCATGATCGGCGAGCGTGCCGTACGCGTCGGTGCCTATGTAACGCCGGGAAGCAAGTTGCTGGCGGTGGTGCCTTTGCAGCAGGCGTATGTGGTGGCGAATTTTCAGGAAACTCAACTGACGGATGTGCAGCCGGGGCAAGCCGTGCAGGTGCGTGTCGACAGCCTGGGCGGTGAAGCCTTGAGCGGTCGCGTCGAGAGTATTGCGCCGGCCACGGGTGTGACGTTTGCAGCGGTGAAGCCGGACAACGCCACGGGTAACTTCACCAAGGTCGTGCAGCGGATTCCGGTGAAGATCATGCTCGAACCGGGTCAGCCGTTGGCTGAGCGGTTGCGGGTGGGCATGTCAGTGGAGGCGCGGATTGATACCGCGAGTTCGGCGAAGTCTGTGCGTGAGGTGACTCAGCGATGAACAGTGTTGACCGCGCCGACGCCTTCGCGAGCAGGCTCGCTCCCACAGGGGCAACGCATTCCAAAATGTGGGAGCGAGCCTGCTCGCGAAGAGGCCAGTTGCAGCAACTCACTCTAAGTGCCTTGCTTATGGCCAGTCTCACCGCCTGCACCGTAGGCCCAGACTTCCAGAAACCCCAAGCCACACAAATCAGCGACTGGGCCAAACCCGCCAAGTCCGCCCCGAGCCAAGCCGTCAGCGAACCCCTCAACGAACGCTGGTGGGAAGTCTTCCATGACCCGCAACTCTCGGCGCTGACCCAGCGCGCGGTGCGCAGCAACCTCGACCTGCAACTGGCCAGCAGCCGCCTGCAACAAAGCCGTGCTGCCCGCCAGGTTATCAGCGCCGACCGCTACCCGAACACCGCCGCCACCGGCAGCTATGGTCGCGAACGCAACAGCGGCAAAGGCCTGAACGATCCGTCCGGACACAACGGTGATTCCGCCTTCAACCTGTGGGACGCCGGTTTCTCCGCCTCCTGGGAGCTGGATTTCTGGGGGCGCGTGCGCCGCGAAACCGAAGCCGCCGACGCCAATCTCGAAGTCGCCGAAAACGACCGTCGCGGTGTGCTGCTGGCCGTGCTCGCCGACACCGCGCAAAACTACATTCAGTTGCGCGGCGTACAAAACACCCGCGCCGTCACCGAGCAAAACCTCGACGTCGCCCGACACAGCCTGAACCTCTCGCAGCTGCGTCTGGCCGACGGCGTCGCGACTGATCTGGACGTCGCCGAAGCCGCCGCGCAAGTGGCTGCCATCGAATCGCGCTTACCGGCGCTGGAACAACGCCAATCGCAACTGATCAACGCGATCAGCCTGTTGATGGGCGAACCACCGCAAGCCCTCACCAAAGAGTTATCCACAGACGCCGCCGTGCCACAGTCGCCACTGCAAGTAGCCATCGGTCTGCCGTCGCAACTGGCCGAACGTCGTCCGGATATCCGTCAGGCCGAATCACGGCTGCACGCGGCTACCGCCAATATTGGCGTCGCCAAAGGCGATTTCTACCCGCGCATCACCTTGTCCGGCAACCTCAGCTCGCAAGCCATGCAGCTAAGTGATTTCGGCTCGTGGGGCTCGCGCGCGTTCGGCATCGGCCCGCAATTCAGCCTGCCGCTGTTCGACGGCGGCCGCCTGCGCGGCGTGCTGCAATTGCGTGAAGCCCAGCAACAGGAAGCGGCCATCGCCTACCAGCAAACCGTGCTGCGCGCCTGGCACGAAATCGACGATCAACTCACCGCCTACAACGCCAGCCAGCGCCGCCGCGACAGCCTCGCCGAAGCCGTTCGGCAAAACCAGATCGCCCTGCGCACCGCGCAACAGCAATACGTCGAAGGCGTGGTCGATTTCGTTAACGTCCTGACGGTGCAGGGTGCTTTGTTGGCGACGCAGGAACAGTGGGTCGAAAGTTCGACTGGCGTTTCGTTGGCGATGGTCGGGTTGTACAAAGCGTTGGGTGGGGGCTGGGAGTCGGTGTATCCGGCGGGGGAAGTGGCCGCCGCATCGCCGGGTGTCGTGAAACGCTAAACCTTCATCGACGGTTGCGCTGTGGCTGACCTAAAGTGAGTGGCAGGTTTCGACGCCATACTTTCGTGGCGCCGTGGCGTGGCATGAGGAAGCAATGGCGGCTAACAGAGTCACGCCGGTCGGCGACACCCAAGACCCCTTTGCCGCACCCGGCTCCTGGTTCGGCACGCGGTGGCTGGTGCGCTGGGTCAAAGAACACTGGCTGTGGCCACTGCTGGCGCTGGCCGCGTTCGTGCGATTTTATGATCTGACAGCGGCGGCGATCTGGGGCGATGAAGGTTCAAGCCTGTTGCTGGCGCGCTATTCGCTGAGCGAGATCTGGAAGCACGCGGCCTTCGATGTGCATCCGCCGTTGTATTTCATGCTGCTGCATGGCTGGATCGAACTGTTCGGTGACGGCATTTTCGCGATCCGCTGTCTGAGTGCACTGGCGGGCATTGCCGCGGTCGGGATGGGCATCTGGCTGGTTGATCGTCTGGCCACTCGCCGCGCCGCTTTCGTCGCCGGTTTGTTGCTGGCGCTGCTGCCGACAGCGGTGCGCTACAGCCAGGAAGTGCGCATGTATGCGCTGCTTGGCCTGTTGCTGATCGCCGCGAGTGTGGCGCTGGTCTATTGGATCCGACGCCCGCAACGGCACCGCTATCTGGTGGTTTACACGCTGTTGATGAGCGCGGCGTTGTACACCCATTACTTCGCCGTGCTCGCGGCGTTGTGTCACTGGCTTTACCTGATCGTGATTCGCGTCCAGCGCGGTTACCGGTTCCGGCATATTCAGCGCTGGAACTGGTGGCTGGCGAATCTGGCGATCGTCGCGTTGTACCTGCCTTGGCTGCCCAATCTGCTCGACTTGATGCAGCACATGGAACAACTCAAGGCGGGCGGCGATGTGGGCTGGGAGCCGGCGGTGACCTTGAGTTCTCTGCCGTCGATGATCTGGTCGTGGCTGATTCAGGACGATGGCGAGAACCTGCCGATGTTGGTTTTCGTCGCGCTGCCGATGGCGTTGTTGGCGCTGGCGGTTGTCGCGGTGATGCGCGACCGCAGTGTGTCGCGCGGCAGTATTCTCTTGGCGTTGTACACCGGACTGCCGCTGCTGCTGGTGTTCGCGGTGTCGTTCATCACCCCGGTGTTCATCGAGCGCTACCTGACGGCGTACGCCCTCGGCTTGCCGATGCTGGCGGCAATGGCCGTTGACCGCTTGTACAGTCGCGCACGGTTGTTTGCACTGGCGGTGCTGGTTTCATTGATCGGCGTGGAGCTGGTCGGTCTCAGTAACAACGCCAATGTCGACAGCGATGATCAGCTCGATCGCGTCGTAAATTACGTCAATCAACATTTCCTGCCGGGTGACCGGATCATCACCAGCGACATGCTCTGGTACCTGAGTTACGTCTATTACGACCGCACCGGCGCGCAGATCCGCCTCTATACGCCACCGACAGCGGATGGCCAGACGACGCGGCCGAACGAGTACGGCTTCGGCACGTTGGTCAATCGGGATGTTTATCTGGACAGCCTCGCGGAACTGCAAGGTCAAGGCCGGGTGTGGCTGATCGGAACCTTCGACGGCCCGGAAGAATTTTCACCGCTGCCGACGACTTGGCAGCCCAGTGCTGAAATCCACGCGGGAGGCATAAAAGCGCGCCTGTTCACCCCCAAACCCCGCGCAGACTAATCCTGTAGAAGCTGCCGCAGGCTGCGATCTTTCGCTCCTCAAGATTTCCCCGACAAATCCGCCATCCCCTTGAGCAACTCAATCGGCAACGGAAAGACAATCGTCGAACTCTTGTCGCCGGCAATCGAACTCAGCGTCTGCATATACCGCAACTGCATCGCCCCAGGCTGACGCCCGAGCATTTCCGCAGCCTGCATCAGTTTTTCCGACGCCTGCAACTCACCTTCAGCGTGGATCACCTTGGCCCGCCGTTCCCGTTCGGCCTCGGCCTGTTTGGCGATGGCGCGCACCATCGATTCATTAAGGTCGACGTGTTTGATTTCGACGTTGGCGACCTTGATACCCCACGCATCGGTTTGCGCATCGAGCACTTGTTGAATATCGATGTTCAACTGCTCGCGCTCGGCCAATAACTCATCGAGTTCATGCTTGCCGAGCACCGCGCGCAACGTCGTCTGCGCCAACTGACTGGTGGCCGAGAGAAAATCCTCGACCTGAATAATCGCCTTCTGCGGATCGAGCACGCGGAAATACAACACCGCGTTGACCTTCACCGACACGTTGTCGCGAGTGATCACGTCCTGCGGCGGTACATCGAGGACGACGGTGCGTAGATCGACCCGAACCATTTGCTGCACCACCGGAATCAGCAGGATCAGGCCCGGGCCTTTGACCTGCCAGAAACGTCCGAGCTGGAACACCACACCGCGCTCGTATTCACGCAGGATGCGGAACGTCGAGCCGGCGAGGGCAATCACCAACAACAGCAGCGCAACAAAACCGATTTGCAGACCCATGATCACTCTCCGAGCGGCGCCGCGTCAGTCGCGGCCACTTCCAGCATCAATCCCTTGCGACCCACCACACGCACCGATTGCCCGGTGTGCAGCGGAGTCGCGCTGAGCACTTGCCAGCGTTCGCCTTGCAGTTGAATCCAGCCGTTACGCGCATCGCCCGGTTGTACGTTGGTGATCGCGGTGACGCTGCCGAGCAGTCCGGCATCGCCACTGACGGCGTGGCGTGGGCGGGTTTTCAGCGCGCGAATCAGCAAAGCGATCAACAGCACAGCGCTGATCAAACCGAGGCCGATCATCATCGGCACCGGCAATTCGGCATTGCTCAGAATCAGCGCACCGATGACGAACATGATGATCCCGCCCAAGCCGATCACCCCATAGTTGGGCAATGCGGCTTCGGCGATCAGAAACACGATGCCCAGCGTGATCAGCCACAGACCGACCGGGCTCATCGCTGGCAATGAGGTATCGGCGGCGAAGGCGGATGCACTTGTCAGCAGGAGCAAGGCGAAGGCACAACATCGGCTGTTCACGTGACTCTCCATGAGCGTCAGTGGCGGGTTCTTTCAGTCTAGTTGAGGGTTGCTCTGGATGAATTTTGATCAATGTGCGGATGTGTCCGGTGAGCGGATTTCCCTTCGTCAGCGGCCCGTCGAACTAGACTCAAAACACAGCAACCACCTTCCGCGCGACACCGAGGTGCATCATGCGAATGGCAAAAAAGGTGCAAAGCAGCCTGACCCGGGCGCATTGCGAATATGACGTCGTTGCTCATCGACATTCATCGAGCAGCCTGGAAACCGCGCGCGTCGCCGGCGTGCCAGCGGAACGGGTGGCCAAATCGATCATCCTCGACGACCACCACGGGCATTACCTGATGGCCGTGCTGCCGGCCAGTCGTCATCTGGACTTGAGCAAAGTGCGCAACAGCGGCGAATGGCAACTGACCCGCGAAAGCAATCTGGCGCACATCTTCGACGACTGCGAACGCGGCGCGGTGCCGCCATTGGGTGATTCCTACGGGCTGGACATGGTCATCGACCCGTTGCTGACGCGGCAGAAAGATATTTATCTGGAGGCGGGCAACCACAATTATCTGTTGCACATGAGCATGCCGGAGTTTCTGAAAATGGTGCCGCATGCTGAGGTGCGGGAGTTGAGTCATTAGGATTTTGTGGCGTTTTCATTGACGCCTTCGCGGGCAAGCCTTGCTCCTACAATGGTTTTTGGGTGTCCAGTGATTGTGTGGCCGCCACAGCCTTAGTAGGAGCAAGGCTTGCCCGCGAATGATCTTCCATTCACCGCTAATTCCAAGGATCACTGCAATGGAAAACCCAAATCACAGCCTCCCATCCTTGTTCAAACAACTCGGCCTGGACAACGACCCGGTCAGCATCGACCAATTCATCGCCACCCATTCCCCGCTTAAACCCGATCTGCACTTGGCCGATGCGTTCTTCTGGACGGAGAGCCAGTCGCAGTTTTTACGCGATGAGATTCTGGATGATGCCGATTGGGCGGAGGTGGTGGATCAGTTGAATGTGATGTTGCGCAAGGGACGCCAGGGCTAGTTCCGGTGACCTCTGGTCATTCAACACAAAGCCATGGTTGTTGCAGTTAAAAAAATAGACCAAAATCACGACCTCAATTGAGGTCTTTTATTATGCAAAGTGTTCTCGCCGACATGGCTGTCAGTGTTTCCGAGTTAAAGAAAAACCCTTCTGCCGTTCTGAACGGCGCGCATGGCGGAGCTGTGGCGGTTCTCAACCACAATCGCGTTATGGGCTACATGGTTCCAGCGGATGTGTACGAAGCAATGATGGAGCGGCTTGATGATCTGGAGCTTGCTGAAATCGTTCGCGCCCGCAGTCACGAGACGCCTATTTCGGTAAGCCTGGATGACTTATAAGCTCGAATTTCTGCCATCTGCTCACAAAGAATGGAACAAGTTGGGTCATACGCTACGAGAGCAATTCAAAAAGAAGCTGGGCGAACGCTTGAATCTGCCTAGAGTCCCTGCCGATGCGCTGCATGGGATGCCGGACTGTTACAAAATCAAATTGAAGGCTTCCGGCTATCGCTTGGTTTATCAAGTGATCGACGAGCGCGTGGTCGTTTCCGTTGTTGCGGTCGGCAAACGGGAGCGCAGTAGCGTTTATGAGAATGCTAAAAAACGCTGAGTGATTTTTTTCGGAAAGATTTTCTCCGCCGAATAGGCAATTTGTTTCAAAACTTGACTGAAATTCCCCTCCAATGCGATATTGATAGTTAGCAAACTAACAGTGTGCATTTCCCCGTGTCCGATTCCCTCGACGCTCTCCAGATGAACATCAGCAGTGCCATGGTGGTGGCCGCCAGGCATTGGCGGAAGATCTGCCAGACCACGCTGGTCAACTATGGAATCTCCGAAGCCTGCGCCGTGCCGCTCTTGATGATCGGGCGTTTGGGCGAGGGTGTACGGCAGGTGCAGGTGGCGCAGGCGGCCGGGATGGAGAGTCCGTCGCTGGTGCGTCTGCTCGATCAGTTGTGTCATTCGGGTTACGTCTGCCGTACCGAAGATGCCCATGATCGCCGCGCCAAGTGCCTCAGCCTGACCGATACCGGCCGTGAACTGGTGCAAGCGGTGGAGATCGAACTGGTACGTCTGCGTCATGAAGTGCTTGAGGGCATCGACCAGAGCGATCTGGAAGCTACGCTTCGGGTACTCAGAGCTTTTGAGGCGGCCAACCCGCCATTGGTGGTTAATTCTTGAACGGTTTTTTCTCCGGCATTCCGCCGGCCCGGGACTGGTTCTACGGGGTGCGGACTTTTGCAGCGTCGATGATCGCGCTGTACATCGCCTTGCTTATGCAAATGCCACGTCCGTATTGGGCGATGGCGACGGTGTACATCGTCTCCAGCCCGTTCCTCGGGCCGACCAGTTCGAAAGCGTTATACCGTGCGATCGGCACCTTTCTCGGTGCGGCAGCGGCGGTGTTTTTCGTGCCGATGTTCGTGCAGAGCCCGTATGTGCTGGTGGTGGTCATCGCGCTGTGGACGGGGATTCTGTTGTTCATGTCCCTGCATTTGCGCACCGCCAACAGCTACGCGTTGATGCTCGCCGGTTACACGTTGCCGCTGATTGCCTTGCCGGTGGTGGATAACCCGCTGGCGGTGTGGGACGTGGCCGAGGCGCGTACTGAGGAAATTTTCCTCGGCATCGCTGTCGCCGCCGTGGTCGGCGCAATGTTCTGGCCGCGCCGCTTGGCGCCGGTGTTCAACGACGCCGTGAGCAAGTGGTTCGCCGACGCAACCACCTACAGCCTGAAATTCCTCAGTCGCGACGTGCAGCCCGAAGAAGTCACCGCGCTGCGCATGGCCATGGTCGCCAACTTCAACAGCCTCGAATTGATGATCGGCCAGTTGCCCCACGAAGGCTCGCGACCACAAACCGTGCGCAACACCAAAGAATTGCGCGGACGCATGATTCATCTATTACCGGTGATCGATGCGCTGGAAGATTCGCTCTACGCCCTCGAACGGCGCACGCCTGAGTTGGTGGAAAAATTCGAACCACTGCTCGTCGCGACCCGCGAATGGCTCGCTCGCCAGGACGCCAATCTCGACCGCTGGCAAGCGCTGAAAGATCAGCTCGAAGCCCTGCAACCGAGTGCCGAAGCACTGGAAGATCGCCGGCAACTGCTGTTCTCCAACTCGATCTACCGGCTCGGTGAATTCATCGATTTGTGGCAGGACTGCCGCAGCCTGCAGGACGCGATTGTCTGCGAGCGCCAAGATAACTGGCGCGCGGTTTACCGTCATTGGCGACTGGGTCGGCTGACACCGTTTATCGACCGTGGGCTGATGCTCTACTCAGTGGCCTCGACCATTCTGGCGATCATCACCGCCTCGGTGCTGTGGATTCTGCTCGGCTGGCCGGACGGCGGCAGCGCGGTGATTCTGGCGGCGGTGGCGTGCAGTTTCTTCGCCTCGATGGACGACCCGGCGCCGCAAATTTACCGGTTCTTTTTCTGGACTGGCATGTCGGTGCTGTTCGCCAGCCTTTATCTGTTTTTGATTCTGCCCAACCTGCACGACTTCCCGATGCTGGTGCTGGCGTTTTCCATCCCGTTTATCTGCGTCGGCACGTTGACGGTGCAGCCGCGCTTCTACCTCGGCATGCTGCTGACGCTGGTTAACACCTCGTCGTTCATCAGTATTCAGGGCGCTTACGATGCGGACTTTTTCGCCTTCGTGAACTCCAACCTGGCGGGGCCGATCGGTCTGCTGTTCGCGTTTATCTGGACGCTGGTGGCGCGGCCGTTTGGTGCCGAATTGGCAGCGAAACGCCTGACCCGTTTCAGCTGGAAAGACATCGTCCATATGACCGAGCCGGCCAACCTTGCCGAGCACCGCAAATTGGGTGTGCAGTTGCTCGATCGGCTGATGCAGCACCTGCCGCGTCTGGCCCTCACCGGGCAGGACACCGGCATCGCCATGCGCGAAGTGCGCGTCGGTCTGAACCTGCTCGATTTGCTCGCCTACACGCCACGGGTGACTGGCGCGCCGAACGCTTTGTTGCAGCAAGTGGTCAGTGAAGTCGGTGAGTATTTCCGCGCTTGCCTCAAGGCCGGCGAACGCTTGCCGGCGCCTGCGCCTTTGCTGATGACTCTGGATCGCACCCGCCGCGCACTCAATGGTCACGGCGATGATGAAACCCGGCTAAACCTGTTGCACGCCTTGAGCGGTTTGCGTCTGGCGTTGCTGCCCGGCGTCGAATTCGTTTCCAGCGCCGAGCCCGAAGAACCGCTGCCCGATGGAGCGCCCCTATGATCGGTGATCTGGACATCAGCGGCATTTTCCTGCCGACCTTGCTGGTGTTGATGGGCATCACTTATGTGCTGTTTTTGTTGGTGCATGCCGTGCTTACGCGCGTGCACTTTTACCGTCTGGTCTGGCACCGGGCATTGTTCAACGTGGCGCTCTACGCGGTACTTCTGTACGGCGTGGACTCACTCAGTCGATACCTGATGACATGAAAAAACCGTTTTTGACCATCGGTCGCGTGGTACTGACCCTGCTGATCGTGACTTTTGCCGTTGTCCTCGTCTGGCGCATGGTGATGTATTACATGTTCGCGCCGTGGACCCGTGACGGCCACATTCGCGCCGACATCATCCAGATCGCCCCGGACGTGTCCGGGCTGATCCAGCAGGTTGAAGTGAAAGACAACCAGCTGATCAAGCGTGGCCAGGTGCTGTTCAGCATCGACCAGGATCGCTTCAAACTGGCCCTGCGTCAGGCCAAAGCGGCTGTGGCTGATCGCGAAGAAACCCTCGCGCAGGCCCAGCGCGAAGCCAAACGTAACCGTGGCCTCGGTAACCTGGTGCCGGCCGAGCAACTGGAAGAAAGCCAGTCGCGTGTGGCCCGTGCGCAATCGGCACTGGCCGAAGCCACAGTTGCGGTGGACAGCGCTCAGCTCAATCTTGATCGCTCGGTGATTCGCAGCCCGGTCGACGGCTACGTCAACGACCGCGCGCCGCGTCCGCAGGAATTCGTCACCGCCGGACGCCCGGTGTTGTCGGTGGTCGACAGCAATTCGTTCCACATCGACGGCTATTTCGAAGAGACCAAACTCGACGGCATTCATGTCGGCCAGTCGGTGGATATCCGTGTGATCGGCGACCGTGCGAAATTGCGCGGACATGTCGAAAGCATCGTCGCCGGCATCGAAGACCGCGACCGCACCAGCGGCAGCAACCTGCTGCCGAACGTCAATCCGGCATTCAGTTGGGTACGGCTGGCGCAGCGGATTCCAGTGCGGATTGCCTTTGATGACGTGCCGGAAGATTTCCGCATGATCGCCGGGCGCACTGCCACGGTATCGATCATCGAAGACTCAAAGGTCGACGATAAAAAGCAGGAGCCCGCGCAATGAGCAGGGCCCTGATGATCGCCGGGTTGGGCGTGATGCTGTCGGCGTGTCAGATGGTCGGGCCGGACTATCACGTGCCTGAGAATTCGGCGGTTCAGCGCAAGGACTTTCAGGGCGAACTGGCTGTCGACGGTAAGCCTGTGGTCTCGGCGCCGGTGCCGGCGGATTGGTGGCGACTGTATAAAGACCCGCGCCTCGATCAACTGGTGCAGCAAGCGATGGCGTCCAACACCGATCTGCGTGTTGCGGCGGCTAATTTGCAACGCGCCCGCGCTCAGGTCGATGAAGCCGAAGCGGCCGGTGGCTGGAGCGCTGGCGTGAAAATGGGCGCCGAGCGTTTGCAGGAATCCGGACAGGCGTTTTTGCTGCCGGAAAAAGTCCCGGTGGCCAATATCGGCGACATCGGCATCAGCGCTTCTTACCAATTCGATCTGTGGGGCACCTTGCAGCGCGGCATCGAAGGCGCCAAGGCCAACGCCGATGCCACTCAAGCCGCCGCTGACACCGCACGCATCACCTTGGTCGCGGACGTGGTTCGCGCTTACACGCAAGTCTGCGCGGCCAACGAAGAACGCGAGATCGCTCAGCATTCCCTCGACCTGCAATCGCAAGGCACCACGCTGATCCAGCGTCTGCGCGACGCCGGCCGTGGCGACGAAACCCAGGTCACCCGTTCGCAAACCCAATTCAAATCCCTGCGCGCCGACATGCCGCGTTATGAAGCAGCGCGTCAGGCCGGATTGTTCCGACTGTCGATGCTGCTGGCGAAACCGGTCGATCAATTGCCCGCAGGCACTGCGACCTGCGCCGAACTGCCGAAAATCGCTCAATTGGTGCCGGTCGGTGATGGCGCCGCACTGCTCAAGCGTCGTCCGGACATTCGTCAGGCTGAACGACGTCTGGCCGCCGCGACTGCCGGAATCGGCGTCGCCACTGGCGAGTTGTACCCCGACATCAGCATCGGCGCGACCATCGGCACCGTCGGCATCATCGACGACCTCGGTGATCCGTCGACCAATCGCTGGGGTTTCGGCCCGTCGCTGAGCTGGAAAGTGCCGACCAACGGCGCCCGTGCGCGCATCCGTGAAGCCGAAGCGACCACCCAAGGCGCGCTGGCGCACTTCGACGGCGTGGTGCTCAACGCCATTCGCGAAACCCAGACCGGCCTCGCGCAGTACAGCGCGCTGCTGCAACGCCGCGATGCACTGGCCGATGCCGAGCAGTCGGCGAAACTCGCCGCCGACCAGACGCACCGCTTCTTCCAGGCCGGCCGCGAGTCGTTCCTGGCGGATCTGCAAGCGACCCGCACCTACACCGATGTCACCGCGCAACTGGCCGCCGCCAACACTCAAGTTGCGATGAGCCAGATCGATTTGTTCCTCGCCCTCGGCGGCGGTTGGGAAAGCGGACGAACGCACGCTCCAAGCCCCGGCAAACCCTGAGGCCGTTGCTATGCTTTGAAGTGTTGGAAGGGCGCCCCGTGCAAAGCACCCTTCCAGCGCACATTGCTAGCGCTGGTCTAGGGGAAACCAATAATGAAAAACCCTTACGCTCTCGGCTTCTGGTGCGCCCTTGCAGCGTTGGTGCTGCTGTCGGCCACCTATTTCTACGGCATCATGCTGGCCCACCAGATCGACAAGGCCATGATCTTTCTCGACAGCGTGACGGCGCTGATCGCGGTCATGGCGATCGTCGGTGTGGCGTGGGCGTCGATCCAGGTTCAGCGGGTGAAAAAACGCCAGCTCGAACAAGGCAAGACGCGGGTGCTGATCTGGGACACCAAAGTCGCCCTGCGCCGGGTCGAAACCGTGTTCGACCGGTATTTCTGGGGCAGCTACTGGCAACCGGGCCGAACGTTCGCCGAAGTCATGGGCGAACTCACCGGCACACCGCTGGAAAAAAGCCTCGAAGCGCTGAAAAAACAGTGCCTGGAACTCGACAAGCAGATTGATGGCGAGGGCTGGCACTGGCTCAACAACGCCCGCGAACTCTCCGATGTCGCCACGGCCATGGCCCGTGAGCGTTATCAGCTGGATTTCTGCGACCCACGCGCCGATGGGCCGGGTGGGGCGGTGATTGATCGGGATTTTGAAGTGCTGGTGTATACGTGGACGGCGCGGCTGAAGAGCTTTGATCATCAGCTGGATGAGATTGAGGTTCAGTATTCCTGAACAGCAAAAGATCGCAGCCTGCGGCAGCTCCTACATTGGAACGCGTTTCCCTGTAGGAGCTGCCGCAGGCTGCGATCTTTTTGCTTTCCCGAGTGTCCATAGACACTCTTTCACCTTTAATCATTGGGTCACTTCCCGCGCCCGGTGCTAATCTCCACCGCTGAATTAAGCGGAGTCGAGCCGCAACCCGGTCACGGGTTCAGGGAAGACGACCACACTCACAGCCACGGAAATCGATCAGGTCATTCATGAATAAATCAGCAGGCGTGCTTCTCGGAATTGTTGTTGCCATCGGTGCGATCAGCGTGGGCGGGGCCTGGTACACCGGGACCAAAATCGAAGGCGTGTTGAACGACGCCGTCAGCAACGCCAACAAAGAACTGCAAACCGCCATGGCCGGCTCCAACGGCACCGCGTCGCTGGAACTGGTGTCGCTGGATCGCCACACCTTCACCAGCACCGCGCACTATCGCCTGAAAGGTGAAGGCGAGATGTTCGGCGATGCGCCGGTCGAGTTGCTCTTCGTTGACCACATCGAACACGGCCCGCTGCCGTTCTCGCGTCTGCTGTCGCTGAAATGGCTGCCGGTCATGGCCACCAGCAACTACGAGCTGGAAAAGAACGCCGCCACCGAAAAATGGTTTGCCGCCACCAAAGGCGCCGCGCCGCTCAAAGGCGTGACCAGCATCGGCTACGACGAATCGACCAACAGCACCCTCGAACTGGTGCCGTTTGAAACCGCGCTGGACGACAAATCGAGCCTGAAATTCTCTGGCCTGAACATGGACATCGCCGCCAACGCCAAGGCGCAGAAGGTCAAGGCCAACGGCTACATGGATAACCTGAAACTGGTGACCGTGGCTGAAGATCAGGCGCCGGTGCAGATCGAACTCAACGGTCTGACACTGGCCAGCAACCTCGCCAAAAGCACCTACGGCTACTACACCGGCGAAAACACCATCGAGCTGACCAGCAGCAAATCGACCTTCGGGCCGAAGCAGTCGGTGCTCGGCGTGAAGAACTTCGAAATGAAGAACCTCACCGAAGAAAACGGCAGCAACGCCTCCGGTCGCGCCGACTACAAGATTGGCGAAGTGTCGTTCAACGACAAGAAAATCGGCTCGGCGAACCTGGCCATGAGCCTGAAAAACCTCGACATCCCGTCGACCCTGTCGTTGATGCAGATCTACCAGACCAAGCTGCAGCCGTACGAAAAAGCCGCCGCCGAGGCTGCCGCGCAAGGCTTGCCAGCGCCAGAGCTGAACCTGACCGAAGCGGAAGACGCGCAAGTCAAAGCCGATCTGCAAAAACTGCTGGCTGCCGGCCCGCAATTTGCGCTGGAAAACCTCTCGTTCAACACCGCCAACGGTGAGAGCAAGGCCAATCTGGTCATCGACCTGACCAAGCCGCAATCGATGGATCTGCCACCGGATCAACTGGCCAAACAACTGATCGCGCTGCTCGACCTGAACATTCAGGTGTCGAAGCCGATGCTGATCGATCTGCTCAGCGTGCAGGCGCAACTCGACGGCCAGACCGATGCTAAAGCGATCGTTGATCAGTCCAAGGAAGCGGCCGACATGTTCGCCGGCATGGCGGTCGGTTCGCAGTTGGCCGTCGTCGACGGCAGCAACGTCGTGACCAAGCTGCATTACGCGGCCAATCAGGTCGAATTCAACGGCCAGAAGATGACCGTTGAGCAGTTTGTCGGTTTCCTGATGAGCAAGTTCGGCGGCGTCACGCAAGTGCAGTAATTCTGCGCGCTTAATAGCAACGCCCGGCCTCTGTACCGCACAGACGCCGGGCGTTTTGCTGTCTGGGGTTTGGGTTTTTGATGTGCTGGCAGAACCGCTCTGACGATTCTGAACAATTATTGTGTTCTCGATATTGGTCTACGCTTGCGTGCAAGACTGCCTGACTAAGCTTGGCCGAGGCTGTCAGTTTCGGCCACCGTTACGAATGGGCAAGGAGGGCATTGCGACCCGGCTGGCCATGTAAGGATGCTGACGAATGCCGCGTATTGATGTTCCCGTATTGCATCGTGGTTTACGCCCGTTGTTCCGTGTCGCGCTGTGCAGCCAATTGCTTTGGCCGGTCATGGCGTTTGCCGACACACCCTATGATCAGATGGTGCGCGATGCCCGGGCCGGGCAGTACACGCCTGCGCTGACGGTGTTGCGTCAGGTGCCGCCGGGTCAGTCGACCACCGGGCAGATCAGCGATCACCTGCAAATCGCCAGTTGGGCCGGGCTCGACGCTGAAGTTGTGCAAGTCTATGAAACCCAGGGCCGCGACCGCGTGCTGCCGGTGCAGGCACTGACCGCCACCGCGCGTGCCTATCGCAATCTCAAGCGTTGGGATCAGGCGACTCAGGTCTACAACAAGGCCCTCGCGCTGGAGCCGGATAACGCCGACCTGCAACTGGGCCTGGCCCTGACGCAAGCGGATGGCGGCAAACCCGACCAAGCCGTGACGCGCGCCCAAGCGCTGGTGGCTGCCAAACCCGATGACCCTGCACGCCGCCTCGCGCTGGGCTACGCACTCAATCGCGCGGGCAAACAGTACGACGCGCTGTTCGAATACGATCAGGCTTTTATTCGCGCCGGCAACAAACCGGAAGTTGCCCGTGAATATGTGGTCGCGCTGCAAAAGGCCCGTCTGCCAGAACCGGCGCTGCGCCTGGCTAATCAACGTCCGGGACTGATTGATCCGGTCACGCTGCGTCGCCTCGAAGGTGATCTGGCCGCTGAGCGTGTGCGTCTCGCCGAAATGGCCAGTCGCAGTGAAAAGGAACGCTACGTCATCGCCGATCGTGCGCTGGCTGACTACGACAAACTCCTCGCCACCTGGACGCCGGACGCCAGCGCCAAGGAAGACGTGACCCGCTGGCGCATCGACCGCATGGGCGCGCTCAAGGCCCGCGCGCGCACCGCCGACGTCATCGCTGAATATCAAAAACTGCAAGCCGAAGGCGTGCAGATTCCGACCTACGCATTGCGTTGGGTCGCGGCGTCTTATCTCGATCAGCGTGAGCCGGAAATCGCCACCGACCTGTATCGCCAAGTCCTCGCCGCGCCGGACGCCGACGTCGGCAACCGTCTCGAAGACAGCACCGCGCTGTATTACGCGCTACTGGAAAGTGACCGTGCCGACGAGGCGCGCAAAGTCGCCGAAGACGCCGCCAAATCGCAACGTCCGCGCATCGAGCTAAAGGGCTTGCCAGTCGGCAACCCGAACGATGAATGGATGGACGCGCAACAACTCGCAGCGCAGGCCGGCACCTACAGTTCCGATCTGCCCCACGGCGAACAAAGCCTGCAGACGTTGGTCGATCAGGCGCCGGGCAATACCGGTTTGCGTCTGGCCCAGGCCGATTTGTACCTGGCCCGCAACTGGCCACGCCGCGCAGAAATGCAGCTCAAGGAAACCGAGAGCATGGTGCCGCGCGACATGGGCCTGGAAATCGGTCAGGCACACACCGCGATGGAATTGCAGGAATGGCGGCAGATGGATGCGCTGACCGATGACGTCGTCGCACGTTATCCGGACAACCGCCAAGTGCAGCGTCTGGCCCGTGAGCGT
Source organism: Pseudomonas sp. P1.31 (assembly GCF_001269815.1). NCBI lineage: Bacteria > Pseudomonadati > Pseudomonadota > Gammaproteobacteria > Pseudomonadales > Pseudomonadaceae > Pseudomonas > Pseudomonas sp. P1.31. The sequence goes on from NZ_LHVN01000002.1 coordinate 69,757, forward strand.
GAAGTTCACGACATGTCCGAACTGCGTGTCGAAGCCTACGGCGGCAAGGCCAACGGTGGCGGCAGCAGCGGTGCCGGTGCCGTCAGTGGCAGCCGCGATTTCGGTATACAAAGCACGATTTACAGCCCGCCGATTGATGAGGATTGGCGTGTGTTTGCGGGCGTCGGTTACGCCACCGGTGATTTTGCCGAAGGCACCGGCAACCATCGCTTCCAGCGTGTCGGTCTGGAACGGCGCACCCGCGACATGACCCTCGAAGCCGAAGTCTCCAATCACGATTACGGCTACGGCGACAAACAGGGCGCGCGTCTGGCGATCGCCCGCGACATCAACGACCACTGGCAGTACGGCGGCAGCCTCGAATACCTCTCGGCGGAAACGCCGCTGCGCGCGCTCAACAGCGACATCAAGGCCAACGGCGGCAGCGGTTTCATCCGCTGGCGCGCCAACGAAAGCCGCGAGTGGCGCTTGTCGGTGAGCCCGTCGCACTTCAGCGACGGCAACGACCGCGTCGAAGCATTGCTCACCGGCCGCGAGGGCGTTTACAGCGCGCCGAACATTCAGGTCGATGCCGGTCTGGAAGTCGGCACCAGCCACAACTCGAAATCCGATGACGTGCCGTACTTCAACCCGAAATCCGACTTCAGCGTGATGCCGCTGGTCAACGTCAACCACGTCCTCTACCACCGCTACGAAACGTCCTGGAGTCAGCAATTCCAGGCCGGCGCGGGTACGTACAGCCAGCGTGATCACGGCACCGGCGGCATGGCCTTGCTCGGCTACGGCCAACGCTATGCCTGGAACGACGTGTTCGAGGTGGGCGGTTTGTTCAGTGTGATCAACCGGCCCTACGACGGTGATCGGGAGACCGATCTGCGTCTGCTCGTCGACCTCACTTTCCGCTTCTAGAAGAGTTTGAAGATGCCTTTGATTTCGCGTTTCATCCTTCTGCTGGGAGCGCTGTTGATCAGCGCTTGCGCCCAGCAAGCTCCGGCCTTCGCGCCGCCGTCCGAGCGCCCGGTGGCGGCCAGCGAAAAACCGTGGCCGAAAAACCACGTACTCGGTATCGCCTACCACGATATCGAGGATCGCGATCCCGATCAGGCCGTGGTAGCGGTGCGCACCGAGCGCATGATCGAACAACTCGCCTGGCTGCGTGAGAACGGCTACAAACCGGTCACGGTCGACCAGATCATGGCGGCGCGCAAGGGCGGCCCGGAGCTGCCGGCGAAAGCGATTCTGCTCAGCTTCGACGACGGCTATTCGAGCTTTTACACCCGCGTGCTGCCGGTGTTGCGCGCCTATAACTGGCATGCGCTGCTGGCGCCAGTCGGCAGCTGGATCGACACGCCGCTGAACCAGCCGGTGGATTTCGCCGGCACACCGCGTGCGCGTTCCGACTTCCTCACCTGGGATCAGGTGCGCGAAATCTCGAAATCCGGTCTGGTGGAAATCGCTGCGCACACCGACGCCAACCACAAAGGCATTCTGGCCAACCCGCAGGGCAACCTGCAGCCTGCCGCCGCGACTCGTCGCTACGATCCGGTGACCAAACGTTATGAATCCGAGGCCGATTTCCAGGCGCGGATCCGCACCGACGTGAACAACATCTCGGAGAAAATCCGCAAGGTCACCGGCAAGAAACCACGGGTCTGGGTCTGGCCGTACGGCACGGCGGACGGTACTTCGCTGACCGTGGTCGGTGAGGAGGGCTATGAAATGGCCCTGACCCTCGATGATGGCCTCGATACCCTCGACAACCTGATGAGCAGCCCGCGCTTCCTCGTCGCCTCCGACCCTGACGGCGAGCATTTCGCCAACAGCGTCGTCGCGGTGCAGTCCGATTTCGCCATGCGCGTGGTGCACGTCGATCTGGACAACGTCTACGACCCGGATCCGGCGCAACAGGACATCAACCTCGGCAAACTGGTGCAGCGCATGGCTGACCTCGGTGCCAACACGGTGTTCCTGCAAGCCTTTGCCGATCCGAAGGGCGATGGCCTGGTGCATTCGCTGTATTTCCCCAACCGTCATTTGCCGGTGCGCGCCGACCTGTTCGACCGCGTCGCCTGGCAACTGCGTACTCGCGCTCACGTGAAAGTCTTCGCGTGGATGCCAGTGCTGAGTTTCGGCCTCGATTCGAAACTGCCGCGGGTGACGCGCTGGGATCCGAAAACAGGTACGACTTCGGTCGATCCGGATCAGTACAAACGCCTGTCGCCGTTCGATCCGGAAGTGCGGCGAATCATCGGTGAAATCTACGAAGACGTGGCGCGACTGACCTCGGTCGACGGCATTATTTATCACGACGATGCGGTGCTCTCGGATTTCGAAGACGCCGGCCCGCAGGCGCTGAAGGTCTACGCCGCCAACGGCTTGCCGGGTTCGATCGCCGCACTTCGCGATGATCCGGCGGCGATGCAGCGCTGGACGCGTTTCAAGAGCAAATACCTCATCGATTTCACTAACGAGCTGACCGCCAAAGTCCGCGCCATTCGTGGCCCGCAGGTGCAGACGGCGCGCAATATTTTCGCCGAGCCGATGATCAACCCGGCCAGCGAAGCGTGGTTCGCGCAGAACCTCGACGACTTCCTCGCGACCTACGACTGGACGGCGCCAATGGCCATGCCATTGATGGAAAAACAGACGCAGGCGCAGTCCGGGCCGTGGCTGGAAGCGCTGGTCGAAATCGTCAAAAAACGTCCCGGGGCACTGGATCGCACCGTGTTCGAATTGCAGGCGCGGGACTGGACGAAAAAAGACCAGGCCGACATTGACGCAGCGGTGATGGCGGACTGGATGGGCCGTCTCAAGCGTCAGGGCGCGACCAGTTTCGGTTACTACCCGGACAACTTCCTCGACAACCTGCCAGACCTGAAAATCGTAAGGCCTGCACTCTCCAACAAATGGAATCCATAACATGCTGGATAGACTGTTAGCCCTGCTTGTTCTGGCGATCGTCCTCGGCGTTCCGCTGGGGCTGATCTTCCTGGTGACCGGGCAGTTCCTGATGGACTTCGTGTTCTTCTACCCGCTGTTCATGTCCGGGTTGTGGATTGCCGGTGGCCTGTATTTCTGGCTGCACTGGGAACGCCACTGGCCATGGAAGGACGACACCCTGCCGCCGCCGCTGGAAGGCGAACCGCTGATCTCGATCCTGATCCCTTGCTACAACGAAGGTGACAATGCCGCCGACACGATCCACGCGGCGCTGGCTCAGCATTACCCGAACATCGAAGTCATCGCGATCAACGACGGCTCCAAGGACAACACCGCGCAAGTACTCGACGCGTTGGCTAAGGAAGATCCGCGCCTGCGTGTTCTTCACCTGGCGGAAAACCAGGGCAAGGCTGTGGCCCTGCGCATGGGCGCAATTGCCGCGCGCAGTGAATATCTGGTGTGTATCGATGGTGATGCGCTGCTGGCGCCGAACACCGCGGCCTATCTGGTTGCGCCGATGCTGGACAACGCACGCCTTGGCGCGGTCACCGGTAACCCACGGATCCGCACGCGTTCGACGCTGGTCGGGCGGGTTCAGGTTGGCGAGTTCTCCTCGATTATCGGTTTGATCAAACGCACGCAACGGGTGTTCGGGCGGATCTTTACCGTGTCCGGTGTGATCGTCGCGTTCCGCCGTACCGCGCTGAACCGGGTAGGCTACTGGAGCCCGGACATGATCACCGAAGACATCGACATCAGCTGGAAGCTGCAACTCGATCACTGGAGCATCTTTTACGAGCCGCGCGCGCTGTGCTGGATTCTCATGCCGGAAACCCTTGGCGGCTTGTGGAAGCAACGTCTCCGTTGGGCTCAGGGCGGCGCCGAAGTGCTGTTCAAAAACATTCGCGGCATCTGGCAGTACCGCCATCGTTACCTGTGGCCGCTGCTGTTCGAATACTGCCTGTCGACCGGTTGGGCGTTCACCTTTCTGCTCTCGGTGATTTTCTGGGGCGTCGGCAAATTCGTGGTCATGCCTGATGCCATCGCGGTGGATCACTTGATGCCGCCGGCCTTCACCGGTTTGCTGTTGGCCTTCGTCTGCCTGGTGCAGTTCGCGGTCAGCATCATCATCGACCGCCGCTACGAGCCGGGTCTGGGCAAGACCATGTTCTGGGTGGTCTGGTATCCATTGGTGTTCTGGCTCATCAGCCTGCTGACCACGCTGGTCAGTTTTCCGAAAGTGCTGTTCGGCCAACATCAGAAACGTGCGCGTTGGGTCAGCCCTGACCGGGGCATCAAACCGCTCGGCGACGACGAAGAAGAGGTCATCAAATGAAAATCATCCGGACTCGCCAGCGGCCATTCCTGGTAGTGATCGACGTGATCCTCACCGTGTTGGCGTGGGTTGGCCTGCTGTATCTGCTGATTCGCGGATTGTGGCCGTTGATCGAAACGCATGCGGGCGCGCCGCGTATCGACAACTCGGCGTTCGATGCGCTGGGCACGTTGCAGATCTACATGTGGATTGCGTTGGTCAACGCGGTGGTGCTGATTTCTTGGGCGCGCTATCAACAGCGCAAAAGTCGCAGCTTCGCCCAGCGTCGATTGCCGTCGCCGGTGATTGACGATGAAGGGCTGAGCAAGAGCTTCAAGCTGTGCGATGACCGTTTCCAAAAGCTGCGCACGCCGGGCGTGATGACCATTCACAACGATCAGGATGGCGACATCAGCCATGTGGTGACGCATTTCTGGCCAGTAAAACAGGCCGAACTGCCAGCGCCGCTGGCACCGCTGGAGCACCCCCGGGTGATCTTTCTGCATGCCGAAGATGATGAAAATCGCGAGCCGGTGAACCGCATTACCTGAATCGATCGTTCCCACGCTGGAGCGTGGGAATGCCTCTTGGGACGCTCCGCGTCCAGTGACGCGGAGCGTCACGGGCTGCATACCCACGCTGGAGCGTGGGAACGATCAAAGCTCGAAGCACCTGTAGGAGCTGCCGAAGGCTGCGATCTTTTGATTTTAAAGATCAAAAGATCGCAGCCTTCGGCAGCTCCTACACGGGACACGGGATCGGTGATCAGATCTGGATAAGGGCCCAGGCTTCTTCCATCATCAGCGGTTGTTTCATGCGTTCGGCGAGCATTGCCATCGCTCGTTCCTTTTCGCAAGCCACCGCGGCGACCAGAATGCCGTTTCTGCCGAACAACCCAATAAACGGCGGATGCTCCGGCTCGCCAAGAAACTCGACTTCATCCCAATGCTCGGCGTGTCCGAGGTAGTCGTAATTCTTGCCGAAATGCCACGTCCAGAAAAACGGCACGTCCAGATAATGCTCCTCGCCGCCAAGCATATTGGCCGCCGCGATGCGCGCATGTTGCTGAGCCAGGCGCCAGTGTTCGATGCGTTGTGGCTGGCCGTGCAGCGGGAAGGTGGCGATGTCGCCAATCGCCCACAGTCCTTCGGTAACGCGCATGCCGTCATCAACGCGCAAAGATTTATCCTTTTCCCTCGGCAGTGACGCGAACGCCTCGGTCGCCGGGTGCACGCCAATACCCGCCAGTACCAGATCGGCTGAAATGCGCAGTCCGTTGTCCAGCAGCACCGCCTCGACTTTGCCGTCGCCAATAATCTCTGTCGCCTCATGATCGGTGATGAATTTCACGCCTTTTTCTTCATGCAGCGCGCGGATCGCTTTGCCCACCGCCTCGCCGAATTGCGCCGCGAAAGGTATCTCGTGGCGCGCCAGCACCGTGACGTCGAGACCGTGCTGGCGCAGGGCCGAGGCGCATTCGAGGGCGATAAAGCTGTCGCCGATGATTACCGCGCGTTGATCGGGGCTGGCCGCTTTCATGATCTGTTCGGCCTGGGCTTTTGAGCGCAGGACGAAAACTTGCGGCAGGTCGGCGCCGAGCAATTCCAGAGGGTTGGGTTCGCCGCCAGTGGCCAATACTGCGGCGTCGTAACTCAACGTTTGGCCGTCATTGAGGTGCAGGGTTTTAGTCCCGGCATTGATGTCAGTGATTTCGCTTTGCAGGCGTTCGATGCGCTGCTCTTTATAAAAACTTACATCTCGCAGCGGCGGTGTTTCTGCCGGCGGCATGTCCCCGGCGAGGACAAATTTGCTCAGCACGGTGCGGTCGTAACCGGCGTCGGGTTCGCGGTCGATCATCACGATGCGACCACCAAAACCCTTTTCCCTCAAGGCCGCCGCACACGCGGTGCCTGCTGCCCCCGCGCCGACGATCACGAAAGTGCGTGAATCGTCCGCCGGCGGGGTGTGCGGATCCGCCAGCGCTTGGTCATCGACCCAAACCTCATCGCCACGCAATTCCAATGGATAACGCTTGAGACTGTCGAGCGCCGGTGGCTCGCACAACGCGCCGTCCTCCGCCCGAAAAGCAGCCTTGTGCCACGGGCAAATCAGCCGTCCGTGACACAACGCGCCGTCAGCCAGTGGAGCGCCGGCGTGTGGGCATTCGCCCTGAAACGCGCGTAGTTGGCCTCCAGCACGAAGCAAAACGATCTTGCAGTCGCCGATTTCAACTTGCAGGCCACGGTCTTCAGGGACATCGGCGAAGCGGGCGACACGGTGCAGGGACATGATCGGCTTCCTCACAGGCATTTCTCTTACGAGTTTGCGCCGTGGTGCGAGGTTCAGCGATTTCCTGGTGCCACGGCACGAACGGTACAGCTATAGTCTGCAAGCCGACGACGGCCCAACTGCACAAGGTGCTCCCGGAATGACCCGATTGACCTCTCTCAACCCTTGGCTGGCGGCCATTGCCGTCGCCCTTTGCGTGCAGTTTCCGGCGCAGGCCCAGGAGCGTTTCACCCTGAGCATCCCGGGTGTTTCCGACAACCGTCTGTTCACCTCGGCAGCGGCCAGCGATGCGGCCGGTTGCGGCGGCAAGAATCAGTCGCCGGCATTGAGCTGGAACGCCGGCCCGACGGGTACCCAGAGCTATGCCATCGTCATGCACGATCCGGACGGCCAGAAAGGTCTGGGCGTTGATCACTGGATTCACTACGGCATCAAAGCCACCACGCATCAGATTGCCGCCGGTGTCGGTGCGAAATCCGCGTTCGAAGGCGTCGGCGGCACCAACAGCAAGGGCAACACCCATTACATGGGCCCATGCCCGCCCGTGGGCGACAGCGCGCACCACTACATCATTCAGATCTACGCACTTGATCTCGCCCCGGACGCCTTGCCGGCTGGTCTGACCCGCGCCGAACTGATGGAAAAAATCAAAGGTCACGTCCTGCGCAACAGCAGTGCGGTACGGCGTTATCACCGCTGAAAATATTCTCAGCGGCGTTTAACCCGAACTGAAGGGGCGGCCCGTCTCAGTGGATGAATGATCAATTTCATCCCCGAGGTCAGCCTCCATGTCCCGTCCTGTGTATTTCTTGCGGCCCGTTGCTGTTGGTGTGTTGCTGGCGGTGGCCGGTTGCGGCGTTTCCTCCAACCCGGAATCCGCTGCCGTGCCGGCGCCCGCTCAGCCTGCGCAATTGATCCAGCAGGAAGCGCTGATGGCCGACAGCACAATGGCTAAACGCGCGTTGTACAAAATGCCCAACGCGGGCAGCGCGCCCATTCCGCAGAGCGAAAGTTATCCACAAGGCTATCGCGACGAGCAGCGCGAGCAATATCAGGCCTTGGCCGATAACCCGATTCACAGCGTCGCCGAAACCCCGGTTTCAACATTCAGCGCCGACGTCGATACCGGCGCTTATGCCAACGTTCGCCGTTTGCTCAATCAAGGACGCCTGCCACCCGAAGGCGCGGTGCGGCTCGAGGAAATGGTCAATTACTTCCCTTATGACTACACGCTGCCGAGCGATGGCTCGCAGTTTGGCGTGACCACTGAACTGGCCGCGTCACCGTGGAACCCGCACACGCGCTTGCTGCGCATCGGCATCAAGGCTTCCGATCACGCGGTGGCGGAATTGCCTCCGGCCAATCTGGTGTTTCTGGTCGATGTGTCCGGCTCGATGGATCGCCGTGAAGGTTTGCCGATGGTGAAAAGCACGCTGAAATTGCTGGTCGATCAATTGCGCGATCAGGATCGCGTGTCGCTCGTGGTCTACGCCGGCGAATCGAGAGTGGTGCTTGAACCGACATCCGGACGGGAAAAAACGAAAATTCGTACAGCTATTGAGCAATTGACCGCTGGCGGCTCGACCGCAGGCGCTTCAGGCATCGAACTGGCTTATTCATTGGCGCAACAGGCCTTCATCGGCGAAGGCATCAACCGCATCCTCTTGGCCACCGACGGTGATTTCAACGTCGGCGTCAGCGACTTCGACAGCCTCAAGCAAATGGCTGTGGATAAACGCAAAACCGGAATCTCCCTGACCACCCTGGGTTTTGGGGTGGATAACTACAATGAACACTTGATGGAACAGTTGGCTGACGCTGGCGACGGCAACTATGCCTACATCGACAACCTGCGCGAGGCGCGCAAGGTGCTGGTCGATCAACTCGGTTCGACACTCGCCGTGGTCGCAAAAAACGTTAAGTTGCAGGTGGAGTTCAACCCGGCGCAGGTCAGCGAATATCGCCTGCTCGGCTACGAAAACCGCGCTTTAAAGCGTGAGGATTTCAGCAATGACAAGGTCGATGCCGGCGAAATCGGTGCAGGCCATACGGTGACAGCGCTGTACGAAATTGTTCCGGCAGGCGAGAAGGGTTGGCTGGAGCCGTTGCGATACGGCAAATCGACGCCAGCGGTTTCTGAGGCGAACGGGGAATTGGCGATGCTGCGTGTGCGATATCAACAGCCCGAAGGTGGGAAAAGTCTGCTGATCGAACGGCCGATTGCCAATCAGGTGAAAAGCGCAAGCGAGGATCTGCGTTTTGCCGCTGCGGTCGCCGCGTTTTCCCAGCAACTCAAGGACGCTCGTTACACCGGCGATTTCAGCCTGAAAGACACCGAAACGCTGGCCCGTGGCGCTCGCGGCGACGACCGTTTCGGCTTGCGCAACGAGTTCGTGCAACTGGTGCAGCTGGCGCAGAGTCTGCGCACTTCTACCGCATCGAATGCGCAGGCCATTGAACGACGGATTGAATAAGTGAATCGTCTGAGGGGTTTTATCAGCCAGCTGTTTGCTTCGGCAGACAGCCCGACCGCCAGCAGCGATGAATCGCTGCTGGCGCGTTATCGCGAGGGCGACGGCGCGGCGTTCGAGATCTTGTACGCCCGCCATCGTCAGGGTTTGTACCGGTTTCTGCTTGGGTTGAGCGGTAAACCGGAATTGGCCGATGAGGTGTTTCAGGAAACCTGGCTCAGCCTGATCCGCAGCGCCAGTCAGCCACAAGGTCGCGCGACATTTCGTACGTGGCTGTTCCAGATTGCGCGCAATCGGCTGATCGATCACTGGCGCAAACATGGCGCGCAACAACCGCTGCACGACAGTTATGACGAACAAACTCACGCGGTCAGCGATGAAGCGACCGATCCCGAGCAACTGCTGAGCCTCAGCCGCGACAGCCAGCGCCTCGAAAGCGCCCTGCAAACTTTGCCCGCCGACCAGCGCGAAGTGTTCCTGCTGCGCGCGCACGGCGACCTCGACCTGGCACAAATCGCCAGCCTCACCGAAACACCGCTGGAAACCGTCAAAAGCCGCTTGCGCTACGCCCAGCAAAAACTGCGTCGGCTGCTGGCCGAGGAGGTACTCACATGACTGACGCCCGCCAGACACCCGAAGATCCGCTGATCAAACACTTGCGCGAACAGCACAGCGCTGAACCGCCCGCGCATCTCGACGCATTCATCGTCAATACCGCGCGCCGCGAAACCCCCGCCGTGCAATCGAGCCTGTGGCAACGCTGGTTGCAGGCCTGCCGCAAACCGCGCTGGCAAGTCGCATTCGCCAGCCTCGTTGGCGTCGCGTTGATGTTGTCGCTGGTGCAACGCACGCCCGAACCGCTGCGCCAATACGACTACGCCCCGGCGCCGAAACTCGCTGTGCCGATGGCCGAAGAGGATTCCGCGCAACTGCACCGATTGTCCGCCCCGGCAGCGCCCCGAGCCGCGCCCGCGCCGATGATGGAAATGGCCGCGCCAATGCAAAGCCAGGCGATCAGCGCCGACGAAGCCAAGGTCAGCAAGCGCGCCGCCGCCCCACCCAATGGCCTCGACGAACAACTGCGCGAAGTCCTGCGCCTGCGCGAATCCGGCCAATCGCAAGCCGCCGACATCCTGTTCAACAACCTGCACAAACGCTACCCGAACGTCGATCTCGACGCCCGATTCGAACAGTTGCAAGAAAAATGACCCTGTAAACCTCAGCCATTTGGCAATGCCCCGCAAAAACGCGCACTATCGGGGCATTGCCAATACGCCGGAGGACAACGTGGCATCGAAAATTGACCGCATTGCCCAACTGCTCAACTGCCCGCAAAAGGGCGAAGAGATGCGGCGCGCTATTACCGAGGCACGTAAGGAATTTCTGCTGAACCAGCCGGAAGAAGACGTCGTTGATGAGGACGAGGTTTTTGAGGAGGTTGAGGGGGAAGAGGATGACGATGAATATGATGAGTTTGATTGGACGACGGAATAGAACAGCCCTTTAGGGCTCTGTTCATGAGCCGATTCGTCAGGTTGACTCGGTCTTATCAACCCTTATAATCGGCACCAACACGGCCCCTGTCGGTTGATGCGCTACGGCGCTGAGACTGCTCAGGGGTTTTTTTTGTTTGTTTTTTCTCACCAGTCCCGGTTTTTCCCCCGTCCCCAACCCCACCCCCTTTAGATGGCAACTTGCCATATTTTTAAGGTAGATTAGCCAAAGAAGTGACGCCAACAAGGCCACTGTCCCCCAACAGCACAAGGATGTAGCCATGCCTGCCCGCAATGATGGTTCCCACGGGCCTGCGATGTCGCACCCGCTGCCCAAGCATCCAGGCGAATAAGTCTGACGGCCACGCCTCGAAACAGCATGGCCGTGGATAAGGAGAATCCATGCCTCACCCTTTTCAGTTTCAAACCTCCCCACTGGCCGGATCGGATAACACTGAAGCCAACGTTTTCGTCCATGGTTACAGTGCCGGGCATAGTGATGAGGACAAGCAGTTCCTGCTCGACAAGATCCCCGATCATCTAAAGCACTACACCAATATCTTTGCGTTCTGGCCTTCGAATCATCTTCTGCGTTTCGACAAGTCTTCGCTTTGGGCAATTGGCGGGGCAGGTCTGAATTTAGCCAAAACCCTATCCAGTTCGCCCCTAGATTCTTTCGGTCTTGCGGGGGCATTCGCCAAGGATCGGCTGGGCAACTTCACTCAGGCCCGCACTCGGGCGGAGCAAATGGGAGCGGTGCTGATTGACCAGTTGCAGGATTACCTGCTTAGCAATCATCCAAATATCAAGACCATCAACCTGATCGGACACTCGCTCGGTGGGCGACTGGTTATCAGCAGCCTGAAGAGCTTTTCATATCGAAAACAGTTGGCTGTCAACGATGTGCTGCTGATGGCCGCTGCCGTTGAGGTTACCGCCATGGAAGCGCGGCGGCTGCGTGAACGGTTCAAGGGCAGACTTATTAATGCCTATTCCAAGGCAGACAGAACCCTGCTGTTGAATTGGGGTGAAACCTGCCTGGGACGTAACGAGGTCGAACACTTCGAGAGCATCGAGATGAACGATTTCGGACACACCGACTACTGGGAACGACTGCCGGAAGTATTGGCGCAGACTCGTTTCAAAGCCCACGCTCCAGGCTTGTCTGAGCGCGCTCAAACAGCTTCAGAAGAACTCTTGCCAACGTTGGCGCCCGAACAACCCGCCGAAGAACACGATATGAAACTCGAACTGAATAGCCCTCGTGATGTTTACCAGCAAATCAACGACGAGCTGGCGCTCATTATCGGTGAACTGAGACATTCTTCGGACGACGAAGCCTTGAACCTCGCCCGTGAGGAGGCGCTCCGGCGGCTGACCGAGCATCGGACGGCGCTGTTTGAGCGCCTCGCGGAACTCGAGAAGAATGCCGAGTGGAACACCTTCACCATTGCCTTCTATGGTGAAACGGGTGCAGGCAAGTCGACCCTTATCGAGACCTTGCGCATCCTGCTTCAGGAGCCCGGTAAGCGGGCGAGCCAAGAGGCGTTTCGTAAGCTGCGCGACCAGCACGGGCTGACTGAAGAAACCCTGCAGGGGCTGCAACAAAGCATTGAACAAGCTGAAGCTCGACTGCAAGAACTGACGCAGCAACTGAGTGCGACTTTATTGCAGTTCGAACAACCCTTCCGGGACGCTCAGAGCGCGCTGGATCAGGCCAATGTCCGATCCAGCGAGGTGAAGCAACGACTTGGCAGTGCGTTTGAGCAACACGAGCAGTCACATAAAGAAGCCCTTGCCGCCGTCGCTCGCCTTCACACGCTTCTTGCAACACGCAAAAGCAACGTTTCGCTCTGGCAAGCGCTGTTGAATCTTTTCAGAACGATGCCGGAAGAGCTTCAGTTGAATGAGGCCACCGCTTCGTTGATCGCTACTACTGCGGCACGGGACAGTGCCGCCGCGACGCTGGACGTCGAACAGACGAAAGCTGAGCACGCACGCCTTGAGATGGAGCGACAGTTGGGCGAAATCGCAACCAGGCGCGACGACGCTTGTGCAGCGCTGTCCGCGCAACAGGCTGAGGCGACGCAGCAGCAACGAGCGCTCACACTGGAGCGACTCGAACATGAAACCCGCCTGGCGCAGTTGCTGGGGGAGTTGCAAGTTCATGCTGACGGTCAAATCATTGGTCATGGCTTGAGCGACTTCACCCGCGAGACTCAACGCTATGAATTCGAACTGGATGGTCAACCGTTCGCGCTGCTGGATGTACCCGGTATCGAGGGCAAGGAAGGCTTGGTACTCGACCAGATAGAACGTGCCGTGCAGACCGCTCACGCGGTGTTCTATGTCACTAACCAGGCCGCGCCGCCACAAACGGGTGACGGGAAACACCAGGGCACGCTGGAAAAGATCAAGCAGCACCTGGGCGCGCAGACTGAGGTGTGGACCATTTTCAACAAGAAGATCACTAATCCCAAGCACTCACTGACTGACCGACCGCTGGTCTCCGACGACGAAACCGCCAGTCTTGCCGGACTTGACCAGAAAATGAGCGAGCAGCTCGGCAAGCATTATCAAAATGTGTTTCCACTGAGCGCGCTTCCTGCCTTTCTCGCCTCGACCGACCATTTTTCGCCAGGATCGCAGAATGCCAAGCGCCGCAGCAAAGTGCTCGAGGATTTCGGTGCCGACGAATTGCTGGAAAAATCCCGTCTGCGTCTCTTCTTGGATCTGCTGGGCCGCCAACTGATTCACAACGGCAAAGCCAAGATCATTCGGGCCAACTTTAACAAGGCCAATGACGCGCTCAACCACACCACCCAGACGCTCTCAGGCGTTCAGCAGACTCTAAAAGCGCTGTCGGAAAAGCTTTCCCAAGAAGAGCAAAGCGCCAAGAGCCAGTTGACCAGCAGCTTTGGGGCGCTGAAAAAGCGTTTGGAATCGTGCGGCGAAACCTTGATCGACAACTTCGCCAGCAAGGTGCGTAACGACGTTTACGCGCGGATTGACAAAGACATCAGCAACGACGCTTTCAAAAGCGCCCTGACCGAGCAGCTTGAAACTCAGCAGCGCCAGCTCAGCAAGCAGCTGCCCGTGGCAGTGCACGTAGAGGTGGATAAATTCCAGAAGGCTGCCGTGGATATTCTCTCCCGTTTTGAAAAACACGCCCAAGAGTTGACCTCAAGTTACGGAAAGCTTGGCAGCATGCGATTCAACCAGCCTTTCAACCTCAACATAAAAATCGACAACGGCATCAACGTTGCGGGGCTGCTGGCCAGCCTTGTGGGTATCGCCGCGGCACCGTTCACCGGCGGAGCCAGCTTGTGGCTAGTTGGAGCCTCAGTACTGACCGCGCTGGTCTCGATCGGCAAGGCAATCTGGAGTGCGCTCAGCACGGACTACAAGATGTCCCAACAACGCCGGGCCCTTGATACGAATCTGCGCAGCGCCACCGAGCAATTACGCGGCATGCTGCGCGAAAGTCTGGACAGCGCCATGAGCGAAATGCAGAAGACTATCGACCAACTCGACCTGGCACTTGAGGCGCCTGCCAAACAGGCGGCCAATCAAGTGAGCACGCTGTCGCGCTCGACCATTCGCCTGAAAACCCTCTCCCGCCAAATCGAACTTGCAGGAAATTTGTAATGGAAAACACTCTTAAAACGTTCAAGGCTCAACAGACCAATGCGCTGACGCTGCTGGACAGGCTGCAGAATTTCCTCGGTCAGGGCGCGGAGGCCGGCGTACCGATTGACCCGGCGTTGAGCAGCAAGCTGCAGAATGTCATCAGCAGCGTGTCTGGTGAAAAACTCAAGGTCGCCCTGATTGGCGGCTTCTCTGAAGGCAAGACTTCGATTGCCGCGGCCTGGATGGAAAGGCTGGACAGATCCAGCATGAAGATCAGCCATCAGGAATCCTCCAATGAAGTAAAAATCTACGAAGTCGATGAAGACTTCGTGCTGATCGATACCCCCGGGCTATTTGGCTTCAAGGAACAGGAAAATGCCGAAACTCACGCCATCGAGAAGTACAAGGACATCACCAAAAAGTACGTGAGCGAATCTCACCTGGTGCTCTATGTGATGAACTCGACCAACCCCGTCAAGGAAAGCCACAAGGATGACCTGACGTGGTTGTTCCGCACCTTGGATCTGCTGCCACGCACTGTGTTCGTCCTCAGCCGCTTCGACGAAGTGGCTGACGTAGAAGATGATCAGGACTACTTGGCCAACCTGCAGGTCAAACGCGAAAACGTGACACGCCGGCTTCGTGAACACATAGCGCTGACAGACCAGGAAGCAGTCGAAATATCCATTGTCGCTGTCGCCGCCAACCCCTTCGACATGGGTGTAGAGCACTGGCTGGGCAACCTGGAGCAGTTCAAGGCGTTGTCTCACATCGACACACTTCAGACGGCCACCACAGGAAAGATCCAGCAGAACGGAGGCAGCGCCGCGCTAGTCAACGATATGCGCACGAGCGTCATCCGTGACGTGCTGAGCAACCAACTGCCCGTTGCCATCGAGAACGATCAGAAGGTTTCGCTGGAGGTCGGCAGGCTCGATGAACTCAATGCTCGCCTGGGCAAGCAACTGGCAACGACCGGGCAGCAAATCGAAGAAGCGCGGATCAGTCTTCGCGATTTCGCCACTCGTTACTTCTCCGACCTGATCCTTCAGGTTAAAGGATGCAGTCTGGAAACCTTCGCGGACTTCTTTGAGCGCGAGGTGGGCGCTGAAGGCATCATCGTGTCCACCCGTCTGCAAAATGAATTCAGCCGCCAGACCCAGTCGATCACCCTTGAGGTCGAGAAAATGCAGGTGGGTTTCGACAGCGAGGTCAACCACTTCAACACGACCGTCAAGGCTTTGGGCAAACAGGGCATTAACCATGTGCTCAAGGGCAACTTCATCAATAACACCACGGTGTTGGCTGCACGGGATGGCCTTACCACCATCGCCAAGACGGTAGGCATGGATATCGGCAAGTACCTGAAATTCAAGCCGTGGGGGGCGGTGAAGTTCGCCAAAGGTGCCAACAGCGCGTTGGCCATACTCGGCGTGGCCCTCGAGGCCTGGGACAGCTGGGAGCAATACAAGCGCGAAGAAGCCTTCAAGAAAGCCGTCGTTACGATGGTCGGTAACTTCGAACAGCAGCGTCAGGACTTTCTGGCCTTGGTGAACTCGGAGCGTTTTAAAGAAGAGTTCTTCCCTGATTACCTGCTGCTCAACACACGTCGACAAGAACTGCAAAGCAACGTGGATGAAAGCCGTTTACGTCAGCAGCGCTTTCAGGCATGGCGCGTTGAAGCTGAAGCCATTGATGCCGAGTTCAAAAGACTGAACTGACCTGTTCAGACGCCAGTGCTCCCCCGCATAGGCAGGTTATTGCTCTTGCGGGCTCGGTTCAGGTATAGAGTTGGCACAACCTTCAGACAGCTAGAAAATAGCCGATGAGGGCTGTGCTCATCACTTTACTGGCGGCGGGTGTCGGGGATGTTTTGGGGAGAGAACCGATCCAGGAGCTGGATCGGTAAGGCCGTAGAAGGCCAGACATCAAAGAAATATGGTGCACCAGGCGGGATTCGAACCCACGACCCCTGCCTTCGGAGGGCAGTACTCTATCCAGCTGAGCTACTGGTGCAGCGGGCGACATCATACCTAGGTCGGCTCGGGGCGTCCATGCTGGGGTTTGTCAGTGCGCGTGTCCGCTTAAATCACTGTATTCCTTAAAGCTGTAACGTCCTGCAAAACCCTCGCTTGGCGCTTTCCCGGGGTTGATCTATGGTTTTGCTGCGGCACCGGGTTTGGCTCGTTGATCTGAAAAATCCGGCAAAAGCGGCGTTTTTGTTCTTTTTTTCGAACGACCTATTGTCCTTTAACCCCTTTGATCCTACGATCCGTTTGAGATTTCAAACGCTCGTTGAGCGGGTGTTGAAGCGCCGGTGGTTCGAATCGTCCACGGTTGATGCGCCACACCCGGTCACTGATTTCCCTGACGGCAGCCTTGCGAGGCGCCTTTCTACAATCATAATTTGCTCCGCGCAGGCCGCGGTGCTGTTAAGGAAAGCCGACATGCAGCTTAAAGACACCCAGTTGTTCCGCCAGCAAGCCTTTATTGATGGCGCTTGGGTCGATGCGGACAACGGTCAGACGATCAAGGTTAACAACCCGGCCACCGGCGAAATCCTCGGTACCGTGCCAAAAATGGGCGCCGCCGAAACCCGCCGTGCCATCGAAGCCGCTGACAAAGCGCTGCCAGCCTGGCGTGCACTGACCGCCAAAGAGCGTGCCGGCAAGCTGCGTCGCTGGTTCGAACTGATGATCGAGAATCAGGACGACCTCGCGCGCCTGATGACCCTCGAACAGGGCAAGCCACTAGCCGAAGCCAAGGGCGAAATCGTTTACGCCGCTTCGTTCATCGAGTGGTTCGCCGAGGAAGCCAAGCGCATCTACGGTGACGTGATTCCGGGTCATCAGCCAGACAAGCGTCTGATCGTGATCAAGCAGCCAATCGGCGTGACCGCCGCGATCACCCCGTGGAACTTCCCGGCCGCGATGATCACCCGTAAAGCCGGCCCGGCACTGGCTGCCGGTTGCACCATGGTGCTCAAGCCTGCTTCGCAAACACCGTTTTCCGCTTTCGCCCTGGCCGAACTGGCTCAGCGTGCAGGCATTCCTGCGGGCGTGTTCAGCGTGGTGTCCGGCAGCGCCGGCGACATCGGCAGCGAGCTGACCAGCAACCCGATCGTGCGCAAATTGTCCTTCACCGGTTCGACCGAAATCGGTCGTCAGCTGATGGCTGAATGCGCCAAGGACATCAAGAAAGTTTCGCTGGAACTGGGCGGCAACGCGCCATTCATCGTGTTCGACGACGCGGATCTGGATAAGGCCGTCGAAGGCGCGATCATTTCCAAATACCGCAACAACGGCCAGACCTGCGTCTGCGCCAACCGTCTGTACATCCAGGATTCGGTCTACGACGCGTTCGCCGAGAAACTGAAAGTGGCTGTGGCCAAACTGAAGATCGGCAACGGTCTGGAAGACGGCACCACCACAGGCCCGCTGATCGACGAAAAAGCCGTGGCCAAGGTCAAAGAACACATTGCTGACGCCGTAGCCAAAGGCGCGACCGTGCTGGCCGGTGGCAAGGCGATGGAAGGCAACTTCTTCGAACCGACCATCCTGACCAACGTGCCGAAAAATGCTGCTGTGGCCAAGGAAGAAACCTTTGGTCCGCTGGCGCCGCTGTTCCGCTTCAAAGACGAAGCCGAAGTGATCGCGATGTCCAACGACACCGAGTTCGGTCTGGCTTCGTACTTCTACGCTCGCGACCTCGGTCGTGTGTTCCGTGTCGCGGAAGCGCTGGAATACGGCATGGTTGGCGTCAACACCGGGCTGATCTCCAACGAAGTCGCGCCGTTCGGCGGCATCAAGGCTTCGGGCCTGGGCCGTGAAGGCTCCAAGTACGGCATCGAAGATTACCTGGAAATCAAATACCTCTGCCTGGGCATCTAAGCCCGGTCAAAGATCGTTGCAAACGCAAAGGGCACGAGAGCGCTGTCCCTTTGCGTCGTTTCAAACCGGAATTTTCTCTGCGGCCGGGAACGCCGTGGCAGTCGATCATCGCATGCTGCCACCGTCGCTTCCTCCCGCTTAATCCTTGAACAACGCCGCCCGATGAGCGGCGAATGAGGACTGTAATGAGCAAGACTAACGCTGAACTGATGGCCCGCCGTACCGCAGCTGTTCCACGTGGTGTTGGCCAGATTCACCCGATCTTCGCTGAGTCGGCAAAAAACGCTACCGTGACTGACGTTGAAGGTCGTGAGTTCATCGACTTCGCCGGCGGTATCGCTGTACTGAACACCGGCCACGTGCACCCGAAAATCATCGCCGCCGTGACCGAACAGCTGAACAAGCTGACGCACACTTGCTTCCAGGTTCTGGCTTACGAGCCGTACGTAGAAGTGTGCGAAAAAATCAATGCGAAGATCCCGGGTGATTTCGCCAAGAAAACCCTGCTGGTTACCACCGGTTCCGAAGCCGTCGAAAACGCCGTGAAAATCGCCCGTGCCGCCACTGGCCGTGCCGGCGTGATCGCCTTCACCGGCGCTTACCACGGTCGCACCATGATGACCCTGGGCCTGACCGGTAAAGTCGTACCTTATTCGGCCGGCATGGGTCTGATGCCAGGCGGCATTTTCCGCGCGCTGTACCCGAACGAACTGCACGGCGTGAGCATCGACGATTCGATCGCTTCCATCGAACGCATCTTCAAGAACGACGCCGAGCCGAAAGACATCGCCGCGATCATCATCGAGCCTGTACAGGGTGAAGGTGGTTTCTACGTCGCGCCGAAGGAATTCATGAAGCGCTTGCGCGCTCTGTGCGACCAGCACGGCATCCTGTTGATCGCCGACGAAGTACAGACTGGCGCTGGCCGTACCGGTACATTCTTCGCCATGGAACAGATGGGCGTTGCTGCCGACCTGACCACCTTCGCCAAATCCATCGCTGGCGGCTTCCCGCTGGCCGGTGTCTGCGGCAAGGCCGAATACATGGACGCCATCGCTCCAGGCGGCCTCGGCGGCACCTACGCCGGTAGCCCGATCGCTTGTGCCGCTGCGCTGGCCGTGATGGAAGTCTTCGAAGAAGAGAACCTGCTGGATCGCTGCAAAGCAGTCGGCGAGCGTCTGGTGACTGGCCTGAAGGCTATCCAGGCCAAGTACCCGGTGATCGGTGAAGTCCGTGCGCTGGGCGCGATGATCGCTGTTGAGTTGTTCGAAAACGGCGACAGCCACAAGCCGAATGCTGCAGCAGTGGCATCGGTTGTGGCCAAGGCACGCGACAAGGGTCTGATCCTGCTGTCTTGCGGCACCTACGGCAACGTTCTGCGCGTACTCGTACCGCTGACCTCGCCGGACGAGCAACTGGACAAAGGTCTGGCGATCATCGAAGAGTGCTTCTCCGAGCTCTGATCACCCAGTGTGACCTGATCGACAAAAAACCCGCTTCGGCGGGTTTTTTTACGCCCCTTGAAACACATCGGGGGCTTTAGCACTGTATCGAAAGGCCAGCATTGGCTAAGGTTCAGGCATTGCAAGGGAGAGCGCGCATGACCGCCGTTGATTTACCCGCCGTACCCCGAGTGCTGATTGCCGAGGCCGACCCGTGGTCGCGCGACCTGCTCAAACAAGTGCTGCTGAACGTGCGTTGCGATGCGCGGCTGGATCTGTGCGCCGATGGCCAGCAAGCGATGTCGTTGCTTAGCGAAGTGCCGTATGACCTCGCCATCGTTGACTGGGAGCTGCCCGGCGTCGATGGTCTGAACGTGCTGCGCAGCGTGCGGCAGCGCAAACGCAATCCGCCGCTGCCGTTCATTCTGATGAGCAGCCGCAACGACAGCGCCAGCGTGCGCGAAGCGATTCCGCTGGCGCCGACAGCGTATCTGACCAAACCGCTGAACATGGAAAGCCTGACCCAGCGTTTGCAGGGGTTGCTGCTCAATGCCGGGGAAGAGGTGTTCTGCGAAGTGCCGGCGCTGGCGCCGGGTATGACGCTGTCAGTGTTTCTCGAGCGACGCCGTGAGCAGGCCGACGGCGCGCCGCTGATGACCGATGTGCAAGTGGCGGTGAAGCGCAGCCTCAACCCTGGCGGGCTGGATCTGAAGGTGCTCGAAGATGAGATAAAAACCGATCCGCAGATCACTGCCGTGTTGATCGCTGCCGCCAACAGCGCGGCGCAGCACCATGGCGCGCCCGTGCAGACATTGGCGCAGGCACTGCACCGGCTCGGTACCGGGCAGAGCATGAATTTGATTCTGGGGCTCGCGCTCAAGCGTAGCGCCAGGCTCAGCGATCCGTGTCTGGCGGATTATGCCGAGCGTTATTGGGGGCTTTCGCTGCACACTGCCGAATATGCGCGCACGTTGGCGCGTTTGCTCGATCTGGACCAGGAGCGCTGCTACTGCGCGGGGATGCTGCATCGGTTGGGTGATCTGGCGTTGCTGCGTTGTTTGCAGGAATGGCAGCAGGCCGGTGGTGCGCTGGATGAGCTGGAGGAGGTTGGTGAGGCGCTGGCGGAATTTGGTGCGGCATATGGATCGGCGTTGCGCACGCGCTGGCGTCTGCCGCTGGAGCTGCGTGAGCTGATTGCGGCGGTGTATCAACTCGGTGGCGGGGTGTATTCCCGTGAAGCGCTGGTGATGAACATGGCGGCGCAAATGGCGCACCTGACCGAGCATGAAGGCATCGAAGAGCTGGCAAAAAGCCGCACGGCACGGCTGCTCAAGATCGGCTTGCCGGAGCTGATGCGGATGCGTAAGTAACCCGCCCACACCATACTTGTAAGAGTCGGGCCTTTGTGGCGAGGGGATTTATCCCCGTTGGGCTGCGGAGCGGCCCCTCTTTTGATTCAAAAAAGCAGGGGACTGCTGCGCAGTCCAGCGGGGATAAATCCCCTCGCCACAGGTTCGCATTTCAAATCGAATATTCAGGCAGAGATAATGCGGTTCTTGCCTTGGCGCTTGGCTTCGTACATCGCTGCATCCGCGCGGGCGAACAGGCTGTCGAGGCTTTCATCTTCGTCGGTGAGGCTGGTTAGGCCCTGGCTCACGGTGATGCTGAAGGTCTGGCCATCGTGGTTGAAACTCAGACGTTGAATCTCCTGTTGCAAGCGTTCCGCGACCTGCATCGCCATGTCCGGCGCGCACCCTGGAAACACAGCCGCAAATTCCTCCCCGCCAATCCGCCCGAACAGATCGCCGCGTCGTAGCGAGCCGCGCCCGCACTCGGCGACTCGCTGCAACACGTTGTCGCCCTCGGGATGCCCGTAACTGTCGTTGATCACTTTGAAGTCATCAATGTCCAGCAACAGAAACGCCATCGGCGAACCTTGCAGCCGCGCCTCTTCAAACTCGCGGTGGGCGCATTCAAAGAAGTGTCGGCGGTTGCTGCTTTGTGTCAGCACGTCGGTGGTCGCCAGACGATGCAGCTCGGTTTCCATCTGCTTCTTTTCGGTGATGTCTTCGGCAATGCCGACGATGATCACCGGTTGCCCGCTATCGTCCTGACGATTGATGAAGCATTTGTCGCTGAGCCAGCGGATCTGGCCATCGGCGGCGATGATCCGGTATTCGCGGTCTTCCACCGCGCCCTTGTGCAGGACTTCGGCGAGGCTGCGTTCGGCGTATTCGAGGTCGTCGGGGTAGATGCTGTCGCGCCACTGGTTGTAGTCGGCGAGGAGAAGGCCGGCGGAACGGCCGAAAATTCGTTCATACGCGGGGCTGACGTACAGCACCTGACGAGTTTCCCAGTTAAACGCCCAAAGCACCGCGTTGACACTGACCAGCAGCGAGCTGAACAGCTGTTCGCGTTCGCTCAAACGGGCGACTTCGCCCTGGGCGTGCATCAACGCCATGAGGGTTTGCGCGGCTTCGGGCCACTGCGGGAAAGATGAGTCTTTTTGGTTGTTATTGACCATCGGCACAAGTCTCAAAGGGCGTGCCGCAATCGACAACGGCCACAGAACAGCCCGCCGGGATGGCGAAGTGTCTTTGAGATAGGGGATTTTGGGCGAAGTTCCCGGATTTTGCAGGGGAAGGGGGGATTGCCGCTGGGTGGTGCTGCAACCGCGTTTTAATTGTTAAAACGCGGTTGCAGGTTTTGCGACTGCTGCGCAGCCGAACGGGGATAAATCCCCTCGCCACAGGGGACAGCGTTAGGCAGTAGGGCGCAGGGAGTAGGTTTTCAGTTGGCCGGCGAAGTCGCGCAGAGACTGGATACCGCTGGCTTCCGCTTCGTGAACCCACTCTTTGATGGCGGCGAGCATGTCGTGGCCATTGGAACTGGTCTTGACCCAGATCTGCTGCAGGGCCAGGCGTTTTTCGTAAATCACCTTCAATGCCTGGCTGTGCTCGAGCATGTTCTGGATGCGCAAGTGGTGACGGTCTTCCAGCAGGCTGGTTTCCCGCGACAGCAGGCGCTTGGCCCGGTGGAACTGGTGACGCACCGAGTGATCGACCTTGGCCAGTTCTTGCTGAACCAGTGGGCCGATCACCAATTTGCGGTACTGGGCCATGATCTGGAAGCGGTTGTTGAGGATCGCCATCGCGGTGTCCATGTCCAGATTGCCCTTGCCTTCGACACGGTGGGCGATCGGTGCAACGCGCTGAACCTTGGCCAGACGGAAGAAGCTGAAGACTTTGATCCACGCCCAACCGAGGTCGAACTCCCACTTCTTCACCGACAGCTTGGCCGAGTTCGGGTAGGTGTGATGGTTGTTATGCAGTTCTTCGCCGCCGATCAGGATGCCCCACGGCACCAGATTGGTCGCCGCGTCGCGGCATTCGAAGTTGCGATAGCCGACCGCGTGGCCCAAGCCGTTGATGACGCCAGCGGCCCACACCGGGATCCACATCATCTGGATCGCCCAGATAGTGATGCCGATGGTGCCGAACAGCATCAGGTCGATAACCCCCATGATCGCCACGCCCAGCAGCGGATAACGGCTGTAGACGTTGCGTTCGATCCAGTCTTCCGGGCAGTTCTTGCCGTAGATGCGCAGGGTTTCCGGGTTCTGCGCTTCGGCGCGGTACAGCTCGGCACCGGTACGCAGGACGGTGGAAAGACCTTTGATAACCGGGCTGTGCGGGTCTTCCTCGGTTTCGCACTTGGCGTGGTGTTTACGGTGGATGGCTGTCCACTCGCGAGTGTTCTGCGCTGTGGTCAGCCACAGCCAGAAACGGAAGAAATGTTTCAGGCCAGCATTCAGCTCCAGCGAGCGATGGGCCGAATAACGGTGCAGATAGACGGTGACGGCTACAATCGTCACGTGGGTCATCAGCAGGGTGACCGCGACCAGAGACCAGGCCGACAAGCCAAGAAAACCTTCGTACCACATAGGCTATAGGGCCCTCGATAAAGATAAAAACAGCCGTTGCATTATCACTAAGCACACAGATAAAACCAGTCGCCCTTTCAGATAAGAGTCGCTGGATGTTACTTGGCCTATAATTCCAACCTTTTTGTAGGGACATGGACAGCCGAATGTCTGCCACTTATCGCGATGCCTTGCGTGCAGCGCTGCTCTATCTCGTGCTTGCCGCTGTCTGGTTGCAAGGTTCTGATTATTTATTAAACAATTTCTTCGATAAATCCGTCGATCTTGCTCGTTGGCAACTGATCAACGGTTATCTGTTTGCGGCGGTCAGCGCCGGGCTGATTTTTCTGGCGCGGGCGCGGTTGTGTGAGTTTCTCGGCATCGGAGCGCGGTTGCGCGAACGGCACGCTGATCGCGAGCGTCTGCGGCAGGCGGCGGCCGTGTTCGATTGCACCCGCGAAGGCGTGTTGGTCACCGATCGTCAGGGGCTGATCGTCCACGTTAACCGCGCCTTTATCGAAATCACCGGTTATCAGCGTGAAGAAGTTATCGGTCAGCGTCCGAGCCTGTTCAAATCCGGCCATCACCCGCCGGGTTTCTATCAGGCGATGTTCGCCACGTTGGCGTCGCAGGAAGAGTGGAGCGGCGAAATCTGGAACCGGCGTAAAAGCGGCGAGATTTATCCACAGTGGCAAACCATCCGCGTCATTCACGATGATCGCGGAGAGGTCAGCCATTACGTGGCGGTGTTTTCCGACATCACCGCGATCAAGGATTCCGAGCACGAACTCAAACGCCTCGCCCACCACGACCCATTGACCGATCTGCCCAATCGCCTACTGTTCAGCGACCGCGCAGAGCAAGCGCTGACCTCTGCGCAGACCCACAAACGTGGCTGTGCGCTGCTGCTGATCGATCTGGATTTCTTCAAAATGATCAACGACAGCCTCGGGCATAACGTCGGTGATCGGCTACTCAAAGCGGTGGCGGCGCGGTTGCAGGAACTGTTCGGCCCCGGCATCACCCTGGCGCGGCTCGGCGGTGACGAGTTCGCGGTGCTCGCGGAAAGTTGTCCACAGCCTGCGCAAGCGGCGGCTCTGGCCCAGCGCGTTCTCGATGGCTGCAAAGAACCGTTCTGCATCGACGGCCACGAACTGTTCATCAATGCCAGCATCGGCATCAGCCTGTTCCCCAGCGATGCCTTGAGCGCGGAACAACTGCTGCGCAACGCCGATGCCGCGCTGTTCAAAGCCAAGAACAGCGGGCGCAACGGTTACGCCTTGTACACCGAAGAGCTCACCGCTCACGCTCAGCAACGCGTCGAAATCGCTTTCGAACTGCGCCGCGCGCTGGAACTGCAAGAGCTGCGCGTCTACTACCAACCGGTGCATGACCTGAAAACCAGTCGCCTGATCGGCGTAGAAGCGCTGGTGCGCTGGCAGCATCCGCAGCGTGGACTGGTGTCGCCTGCGGAATTCATTCCGATTGCCGAGCGCACCGGGTTGATCGCCGAAATCGATGCCTGGGTGATGCAGCAGGCTTGCCAGCAAATGTGCGAGTGGCAGCGGGCCGGGGTGGTGCTGTCGTTTGTTGCGGTAAATGTTTCGTCGCGATTGTTTGCGCGGCGTGAGCTGTATCAACAAGTGGCACAGGTGCTGCGCGAGACTGGGCTGGATCCGGCGTATCTGGAGCTGGAAGTTACAGAGAGCGCTGTGATGGACGATCCGGAAGTGGCGCTGGAGCAGATGCACCGCTTGCGTGAGTTGGGGATTCGTCTGGCGATTGATGATTTCGGTACCGGTTATTCGTCGCTGTTGCGGCTCAAGCGCTTGCCGGTGCAGAAGCTGAAGATTGATCAGGGGTTTGTCGCGGGGCTGCCGTGGGACGAGGATGACGCAGCGATTGTCCGGGTCATCATCGCGCTGGCGCGCAGCATGGGTATGCAGGTGCACGCTGAAGGGATCGAGCAGGCGGAGCAGGCGGTGTTTTTGCTGGAGCAGGCATGTGATCTGGGGCAGGGGTATTGGTTTGGGCGGCCGGTTCCAGCGGTTGAGATTGATTGGATGAAAGCACCAGTTATTGGCTGATAGCTGACAAAAAGCCTGAGGTGCACGCAAAAAACAGAGGTGTGTGCAAAACCTGTGGCGAGGGGATTTATCCCCGATGGGGCGCGCAGCGGCCCCAAAAAATCGGGACTGCTGCGCAGTCTATCGGGGATAAATCCCCTCGCCACAGGGTTATCTGTCGCTCACAGATCGGCGCAAACCCTTGCCCCGTCACATAATGTTTTTCAGTTATATAAACATTCTTAAATAGTCTTTTTAAGAATATCCGCGCCTCTCTTATATTGCTCCCACGCCGAACGCAGTGCCGCCCACTGCCAGGCATATCCCATTCAAAGGAGCAGCACCATGAGCGCATCCCTTCGCAGCGTTGACGGTCAGGACGAAACCACCATTTTGCGTGAAATCCAGAGCGCTCTGCGCGATCTGCGATTTGGCGCGGTGGAGATCACTGTGCACAACGCGCAAGTCGTGCAGATCGAACGCAAAGAGAAATTTCGTTTGCAGCAACCGGGTAAGCAACCGGGCTGAGTGAAGATCAAAAGATCGCAGCCTGCGGCAGCTCCTACAGGGGGCTGTGTGTGTAGGAGCTGCCGAAGGCTGCGATCTTTGAACCGGCACCACGATTTGCGAAATACATAAGAAAAAAGCCACCACCCGAATTCCAGGAGCTTTCACCATGTCGTCGATTCGCCGTTACGCTTTGGCCGCCCTGGCCAGTGCTGTGTTTGCCGGTTCTGCCGTTGCCAAGGATTACGAGCTGCTCAACGTGTCGTATGACCCGACGCGCGAGCTGTATCAGGACTACAACGCCGAGTTCATCAAGTTCTGGCAGAAAGATCATGCCGGCGACACCGTGAAAATCCAGCAATCCCACGGTGGTTCGGGCAAGCAGGGCCGCGCGGTGATCGACGGTCTGCGCGCTGACGTGGTGACTCTGGCTCTGGCCGGCGACATCGACGAAATCGCCAAACTCGGCAAGACCCTGCCGGCCGATTGGCAGAAGCGTCTGCCGGAAGCGAGCACGCCGTACACCTCGACCATCGTCTTCCTGGTACGCAAGGGCAACCCGAAAGGCATCAAGGACTGGGGCGATCTGGTCAAGAACGACGTCTCGGTGATCACCCCGAACCCGAAAACCTCCGGCGGCGCACGCTGGAACTTCCTCGCCGCGTGGGCCTACGGCCTGAAAGCCAATGGCGGTGACGAAGCCAAAGCTAAAGAATACGTACAGACCCTGTTCAAGCACGTGCCGATCCTCGACACCGGTGCGCGCGGTTCGACCATTACTTTCGTCAACAACGGTCAGGGCGACGTGTTGCTGGCCTGGGAAAACGAAGCGTTTCTGGCCCTGAAAGAAGATGGCGGTGCGGACAAGTTCGACATCGTCGTGCCTTCGCTGTCGATCCTCGCCGAGCCACCAGTGGCCGTGGTCGACAAGAATGCCGAGAAAAAAGGCAACGAGCAGATCGCCGAAGCGTATCTGAAACACCTGTACAGCCCGGCCGGTCAGGAAATCGCCGCGAAAAACTTCTACCGTCCGCGTGACAAAGAAGTCGCTGCCAAATACGCCCAGCAGTTCCCGAAACTGGATCTGGTGACCATCGACAAAGACTTCGGCGGCTGGAAAACTGCGCAACCGAAATTCTTCAACGACGGTGGCGTGTTCGACCAGATTTATCAGGCGCAGTAATCTGACTTCAGCCACACATCAAGCCTGAAGCCAGGCGCGGAAAATGTGGGAGCGAGCTTGCTCGCGAAAGCGGAGTGTCAGACGACATAGAGTTGGCTGATACTCCCTCTTCGCGAGCAAGCTCGCTCCCACATTGGTGCGTTCAGCGGAATGCTTTTTAACCAAGGACTTTTATGTCGCGTCGTATCTCCCCCGTCATACCCGGCTTCGGGCTGACGCTGGGTTACACCTTGGTGTACCTCAGCCTGATTGTGCTTATCCCGCTGGCGGCGATGTTCGTCCACGCCGCTCAACTCACCTGGGATCAGTTCTGGGCGATCATCTCCGCACCGCGCGTGCTGGCGGCATTGAAGCTGAGCTTCGGCACCGCGCTGTGTGCCGCGATCATCAACGGCATCATCGGCACGCTGCTGGCTTGGGTGCTGGTGCGTTACACGTTCCCGGGGCGCAAGGTGATCGACGCGATGATCGATCTGCCGTTCGCGCTGCCGACCGCCGTAGCCGGTATCGCGCTGACCGCGCTGTATGCGCCGGCCGGCCTGGTCGGGCAATTCGCCGCTGACCTCGGTTTCAAAATCGCTTATACCCCGCTCGGTATCACCCTCGCGCTGACCTTCGTCACACTGCCATTCGTGGTGCGCACGGTGCAGCCGGTGCTGGCCGACATCCCTCGTGAAGTCGAAGAAGCCGCCGCGTGCCTCGGTGCGAAACCCTTGCAGGTGTTCCGCCACATCCTCGTCCCCGCGCTGCTGCCCGCCTGGCTCACCGGTTTTGCCCTGGCGTTCGCGCGTGGCGTTGGCGAGTACGGTTCGGTGATTTTCATCGCCGGCAACATGCCGATGAAAACCGAGATCCTGCCGCTGCTGATCATGGTCAAACTTGACCAATACGATTACACCGGCGCCACCGCTATCGGCGTGTTGATGCTGGTGGTTTCCTTCGTCCTGTTGCTGCTGATCAACTTGCTGCAGCGACGCATCGAAACCCCATAAGGAGGCGCGAACAATGTCCCGATCGTCTATTGCGGCCGCCTCTTCGGCCAACGCTGCACGCCGTGGCAGTGCCACTTCGCGCAGAGTGCTGATCGGCCTTGGCTGGCTGGTCTTTTTCCTGTTTCTGCTGTTGCCGTTGTTCATCGTCGTATCGCAGGGTTTGAAGAATGGCCTCGGTGCGTTCTTCACCGCGATCTTTGAACCGGACGCACTGTCGGCACTGAAACTCACCGTATTCGCCGTGCTGATTTCGGTGCCGCTGAACCTGGTGTTTGGCGTCAGCGCCGCGTGGTGCGTGAGCAAATACTCGTTCCGTGGCAAGAGCATGCTGGTGACGCTGATCGACCTGCCTTTCTCGGTGTCGCCGGTGATCGCCGGTCTGGTCTACGTGCTGATGTTCGGCGCGCAGGGCCTGTTCGGGCCGTGGTTGCAGGATCACGACATCCAGATCGTCTTCGCCTTGCCGGGCATCGTGCTGGCGACGATCTTCGTCACCGTGCCGTTCGTGGCCCGTGAGCTGATCCCGCTGATGCAGGAACAAGGCACGCAGGAAGAGGAAGCCGCGCGCCTGCTCGGCGCCAACGGCTGGCAGATGTTCTGGCATGTCACCGTGCCGAACATCAAGTGGGGCCTGATCTATGGCGTGGTGCTGTGTACCGCGCGGGCCATGGGTGAATTCGGTGCGGTGTCGGTGGTTTCCGGGCACATTCGCGGGGTGACCAACACCTTGCCGCTGCACGTCGAGATCCTCTACAACGAATACAACCACGTGGCCGCGTTCGCCGTGGCGAGCCTGTTGCTGATCCTGGCGCTCTTCATCCTGCTGGCCAAGCAGTGGAGCGAAAACCGTATCAACCGCCTGCGCGCCAGCGCCGCGGAGGAATAATTCATGTCGATCGAAGTGCGTAACGTCAGCAAGAATTTCAATGCGTTCAAGGCGCTGGACAACATCAGCCTGGACATTCACAGCGGTGAACTGGTCGCGCTGCTCGGCCCGTCGGGCTGCGGCAAGACCACGCTGCTGCGGATCATTGCCGGTCTGGAAACCCCGGATAACGGCAACATCGTTTTCCACGGTGAAGACGTTTCCGGCCACGACGTGCGTGATCGTAACGTCGGTTTCGTGTTCCAGCATTACGCGTTGTTCCGCCACATGACCGTGTTCGACAACGTCGCGTTCGGCCTGCGCATGAAACCGAAAAACCAGCGCCCGAGCGAAAGCCAGATCGCGGTCAAGGTTCACGAACTGCTGAACATGGTGCAGCTGGATTGGTTGTCGGATCGTTATCCGGAGCAGTTGTCCGGTGGTCAGCGTCAGCGTATTGCGCTGGCCCGCGCCTTGGCGGTGGAGCCGAAAGTGTTGCTGCTGGATGAGCCGTTCGGCGCCCTTGATGCCAAGGTGCGTAAGGAATTGCGCCGCTGGTTGGCGCGTCTGCACGAAGACATCAACCTGACGTCGGTGTTCGTGACCCACGACCAGGAAGAGGCGATGGAAGTCGCTGACCGTATCGTGGTGATGAACAAGGGTGTGATCGAACAGATCGGCTCACCGGGCGACGTCTACGAAAACCCGGCCAGCGATTTTGTTTATCACTTCCTCGGCGATTCGAACCGCTTGCTGCTGAGCGACGATAATCACGTGCTGTTCCGTCCGCATGAGGTGTCGTTGTCGAGGCATGAGCTGGAAGATCACCATGCGGCAGAGGTGCGCGATATCCGGCCGTTGGGCGCGACCACGCGGGTGACGTTGAAGGTTGAGGGGCAGACGGATTTGATCGAGGCTGAAGTGGTGAAAGACCACGACAGCCTGATCGGGTTGGCCAAGGGTGAAACCCTGTTCTTCAAGCCGAAGGTCTGGCAGAAAGTCGCCAGCCTCTAAGCTCAAAAGCTTCGCGAGCAAGCTCGCTCCCACAGGTAATTCGGTCGGACATGAATTTTGTGTTCAGCACCAGTCCACTGTGGGAGCGAGCTTGCTCGCGAAAGCGATTCAGACAGCCGCACTATTCGGATTAACTCGCACAACCCCCGCCCGCGCCTCGATCTGCTCTTTCAACTCATGCCGCATCCCGAGCATGAACGCCAACTCGGCCACCACAAACAACGGCCCGACAATCAGCCCCGACACATCATCGACAAACGCCGGTTTGCGCCCTTCATAGTGATGCCCGACAAACTGGATCACCCAGCCCACCACAAACATCGCCAGCCCGCTGCTCAGCCAGACCATGGTGCTCTGCTGCGCCAAGACGTGCCCGGCCCAGACCGACAGGCCCATCAGCGCGGTCATCAATACGCCGAGCTTCACTTCCAGTCTCAGGTAAAACCACGCCGAGGCCAGCGCCACGATAACGGCTGGAGATATCCACAACCCGCCAAGCGACCATTCCGGCCGCGACAACAAAACCGCCACCGCCACCACAATCAGCGGAATGCCGATAAAGTGGCTGGCGATGTTGCGCGGATCACGGTGGTAGGCGGCGTATTGACTGAGATGGTCGACGAGGCTTTTCATTGTTGTTCCTCCGATAGGGTTGATCGCATCATCCCTCGGGATCAGGGTTCGCTCTGTCAGGCAGGCGACAATCCAGGAGTGTTTATGCAAATTCGTTCACGGCTGATGAGCGGCCAGTGGTTCAGTCATCTGCCGGTGTCCTTTCAGGATAGCTTGCTGGCGGCGGCCCGGGAGCGGCGGCTGACGGCGGGGCAGCGCTTGTTTCAGCGTGGTGATGCGCCTTGCGGTTTGTACGCGGTGCTTGAGGGCGCGGTGCGCATTGGTGCGGTGAGTGAGCAGGGCAAAGAGGCGTTGTTGAGTCTGGTGGAGGCGCCGCACTGGTTTGGCGAAATCTGCCTGTTCGACGGGCAGCCGCGTACGCATGATGCTTATGCAGTCGGGCCGTGTACGCTGCTGAATATCCCCCAGGCGACGTTGCTGAAGTTGCTGGATGAGAACCCGGTGTACTGGCGACATCTGGCGCTGCTGATGAGCCACAAACTGCGCCTGACTTTTATCAACCTCGAACAACTGAGCCTGCTGCCAGCCTCGGCACGCCTGGCGCACCGCTTGCTGATGATCGCCGAAGGCTACGGCGAACTCGACGCGCCACGCCGGGTGCTGCAACTGCCGCAGGAGCAACTGGCGTCGATGCTGTCGCTGTCGCGGCAGACCACTAACCAGATCCTCAAGGATTTGCAGGGGCAAGGAATTATCGGGCTCGGGTACGGCGAGATCGAAATCCTCGATGCCACGCGATTGCGCGCCCTGGCCACAATCTAACGGCGCCACATTATCCACAGTGGAAACCCATACTTGTGGCGAGGGGATTTATCCCCGATGGGGCGCGCAGCGGCCCTGAAAATGGGACTGCTGCGCAGTCCATCGGGGATAAATCCCCTCGCCACAGTTGCCAGTTCCAACAAAGGATCTGTGTTTATTTTTACGAGCCGCGATAGGTCGAGAAACCGTACGGGCTGAGCAGCAGCGGGATGTGATAGTGCTGATCCGTCTGCTTCACTTCAAAAATCACCGGAATCTCCGGGAAGAACGTGTCGTGCTTGACCTTCTTGAAGTACTCGCCAGTTTTGAACACCACGCGGTATTCCCCCGCTTCAAAAGGCTGCTTGGCCGGGAACAGTTCGGCAATCCGCCCTTGTTCATTGGTGGTGCCCTGAGCCAGCGGCTGCCAGTTTTCGCCGACGTGTTTCTCCAGGGTCACGTTGATGCCCGGCGACGGCAGGCCGTTTTCCAGATTGAGCACATGCACGCTCAACGGATTACCGGCGGCCAGCGCCAGGCTTGAGAAAGCGCTCAGGCCGAGCGCTGCGAAAGTCATGCGCAAAGTATTCATCGATGCATCTCCTTATTGGGAACGGGTGGTGGCCAAGCCGGTTTTTTCGGCAGCCTTGATCGCACAGTTTTCGTCTTGCTCACCGCCGCCGGAACCGGCCACGCCCATCGCGCCCACTAGTTCAGTGCCGAGGAACAGCGGAATACCGCCGCCGAGCAACAACAATTCGTCGAGGGTGTTGAGGTTGGCGGTTTCCGGATTGCTGCGAGCACGTTCGGCAAACAGGCGGGTGGCGGTTTTGGTCGACAGTGCGGTGTACGCCTTGCGCTGGCTGGCGGCGGTGTTGTGCGGGCCAACGCCGTCGCCGCGCAAGGTCACCAGGAGATTGCCGCCACGGTCGAGCACCGACACCGTGCCGGTGCAGTTGGCCATGGCGGTGTCGGCGAGCAGCCGTGCGGTTTTCAGGTCGAGGTCAGCGTGACGCGGCAGTTCCGGGCTGGCGTAAACCCCGGCGCTGAGGCCGAGGGTCAGGCTGGCGAGCAAGAATTTCAGGGTCATGGACAAGCTCCAGAAGCGAAGGCCGTCACCTTAATCGCCGGTCTTCGTCAGAACCTCGTCAGTTGGATTACAAGTTTGTAATGGGCAACGTCGCCGAAGGCGCCTAGCCTGTGTGCCTATCAATCGAGGTGTGCCATGCGTTTGCTGGTCGTAGAAGATGAAGCCAAAACCGCAAATTTCCTCGCCAAAGGCCTGGGCGAGTCGGGTTTTGCCGTGGACGTGGCGCTCAATGGCCTCGATGGGCGCTACTTTATCGAGCAGCAGGAATATGACCTGATCATCCTCGACGTGATGCTGCCCGGCCTCAATGGCTGGCAATTGCTGCAGCTGATCCGCCAGCGCGGCGCCACGCCGGTGCTGTTCCTCACCGCCAAGGACGCCATCGAAGACCGTGTGCGCGGCCTCGAACTGGGCGCCGACGATTACTTGCTGAAACCCTTCGCCTTCGCCGAACTGCTCGCGCGCGTGCGCACCTTGCTGCGCCGCGGGCCGATGCGCGAAGCCGAGTCGTACAGCATCGCCGATCTGGAAATCGATGTGCTGCGCCGCCGCGTCAGCCGCAATGGCCAGCGCATCGCCCTGACCAACAAGGAGTTCGCCCTGCTGCAACTGCTCGCCAGTCGCCAGGGCGAAGTGCTGTCGCGCACGCTGATCGCCTCGCAGGTGTGGAACCTGAATTTTGACAGCGACACCAACATGGTCGAAGTCGCCGTGCGGCGTTTGCGCTCGAAAGTCGATGATCCGTACATGCCCAAACTCATCCACACCGTGCGCGGTGTCGGTTATCAACTGGAAGCGCCGGACGATGCGCTCTAAGTCGATCGCCTGGCGACTGGCGCTGGCGTTCGCGATTGTTTGCGCCTTGGTGCTGAGCGCGATTGGCGTGTTTCTCTACCGCTCGCTGGCCTCGGAAATCGCCTACCGCGACGACCTCGCGTTGCTCGGTCGGCTGGAGCAAGTGCGCGCCTTGCTCGCCGACAGCGACAGCCTCGGCGCTTTGCAGGCGCGGCCTCGGCTGTATCAGAACATGCTCGGCAATCTCGACAGCCTGTTGCTGGTGCGCCGCGCCGACGGATCGAGCGTGATCGCGATTAATCCACGGCAGCGCGAGTTGCCCGCACTGAACGCCATCCCCCGCGAGCAAACGCCGCAGCGTCCCGATGTACTCACGTGGCAAGCGCCGGACGGTGCTGAACTGGCGCTGTTGTCCGGCGAAGCGCAGGGGCCGAACGGCGAGCCACTGACGATCATTGCCGGCAAGGTGCTGAGCGAGCGCGAGCAGATGCTCGGCAGCTATCGCATGCGCTTGTATCTGTCGGTTGGCCTCGGTGCGTTGCTCGCTTTTGCCTTGGGCTTGCTCTTGCTGCGCCGGGGCCTGCAACCGTTGCGTCAGTTGAGCGAAGCAGTGCGCGGCATTGATCTGCGTAGCCTTGATCAACGCCTGCCTGCCAATGGCACGCCGGCAGAATTGCTTGAACCGGTGCAGGCGCTCAACGGCATGCTCGCGCGGCTGGACGACAGCGTGCAGCGCCTGTCGCAGTTCTCCGCCGACCTCGCCCACGAGATTCGTACGCCGTTGCACACCTTGCTGGCGAGCAACGGTCAGGCGCTGAATCATCCGCGCAGCACTGAGGAATATCAGGAAGTGCTGGCCTCGAACATGGAAGAGTTCGAACGACTCAAGCGCATGGCGGAAAACCTGATGTTCCTCGCCCGGGCAGAACAGGCCGAACGCGCGCTGAATCTGCAAACCCTGGATTTGCACAGCGTTGGCGGTGAGCTGTGTGATTACTTTGAAGCCTTGGCGGATGACCGAGATCTGCGGCTGGACAATCAATTGCACGGTGAACTGCTTGCCGATCAGCAACTGTTGCAACGGGCGCTCGGCAATCTGCTGGCCAATGCCGTGCGTCATGCCGATCAAGGATCGGTGATCAGTCTGCGTCGCCGCGACGAGCCGGGTGAGTGCTGGTTGCAAGTGCACAACCTGGGCCTGGCGATTGCGCAGGCGCATCTGAGCAAACTGTTCGACCGCTTCTACCGCGTCGATCCTTCACGGGCAGAACCGGGGGATTCGGGTGGCTTGGGGCTAGCGATTGTGCAGTCGATCATGCAGTTGCATGGGGGACAGGTGCGGGTGAGTAGTGATGCTGATGGCACTGTTTTTGAACTGGGGTTTGTGGTGAGCAAGTGATTCCTTCGTAATCACTGAGAACTAGGCTAATCTTGTTCAGTGAATGCATCAAATGCGATGCAAATTAAGCATATATCTAAATTTGCACCATATTTGATGCAGGAAGCTCTATGGAACAGCTTGGCGAGTTGATCAAAGCCCTGCGCAAGGCGAACAAAATGACCCAGCAGGCACTGGCTCAGCAATACGGAATGAGCCGCGCGACGATTTCGGGGATCGAAAACAACACTATTTCGGAAATCGGCCTACGCAAAGTCGAAGCGATCCTCAACGGTTTTGGCTATGAGCTGACTGCGGTTCCGCGTCAGTCTCGTCGACCGACACTCGATACGCTGCAAAAGGTCAACTTCCATGATTGAGTCGTCAGATCGATTAAATGTCTGTGTCGGCGGGCAAGCGGTGGGAACGTTGGCGCGTGGGCAAGATCGAGTCGACAGCGTCTTCAGTTACCGCGAAGAAACCAGTGCTGGAAATGCCGTGTCACTGACAATGCCGTCCCGGCTGGAGAGTTATCGCTGGGAGCATGGCATTCATCCGGTTTTCGAGATGAATCTGCCCGAAGGCGCCCTTCGTGATGAGCTGGTTCGGCGTTTCAGCAAAGCAGTTCGCGGCTTCGATGACTTTGCATTGCTGGCCATTGTCGGCCCCTATCAGCTCGGTCGGTTATCCATTACCAGCCCATCCATGACGGATCGCCCGCCTGAAACGTCGCTGGCCGATCTGCTGGTGCACGATGGTGCGCAGGGCCTGTTCGAGGATCTGTTGCAAACCTATGGCCAGTATTCCGGAGTGTCCGGGGTGCAGCCTAAAGTGCTGGTACGTGACAGTGCGGCTGCGATTGATCGTCTGACGCATCGGGGATCGACCCATTTGGTCAAAGCTTTTCGGGCTGATGAATATCCGCACTTGGCGACCAACGAATACTTCTGCATGCGTGCCGCGCAACACTGCGGGCTAGAAGTGCCGAACTTCGAGCTCAGCGAACATGGCAGGTTTCTGGTTATCGAGCGCTTTGATTTGAGCGCTACGGGCTACCTGGGTTTTGAGGACTTCTGCGTACTCAACGGTTGGCCGTCGAAAGCCAAATACGACGGCTCTTACGAAGGCGCGGCCCGGCAGATCAAAGCGTTTGTTTCGCCTGCATTGCTCAATCTGGCGCTGGAAGCATTTTTCAAGATTGTGGCTTTGTCCGCAGGCGTGAAAAACGGCGACGCTCATCTCAAAAACTTCGGCGTGCTTTACGAAAGCTGCGGCGAGGAATCGACAATCAGACTCGCGCCCGCATACGACATCATCACCACATCGGTCTACATAAAGAACGACAGTATGGCGTTGCTCTTGGGTGGCTCGAAGGCTTGGCCCAAGCACAAAATGCTGATGCGGTTCGGTCGTACGGCCTGCAATCTGACGGAGGCGCGTTGCAATGAATTACTGCAGCAAGTCGCTATCGGTATGCAGGTGGCAATGGGCGAAATGGCGGAGTACGGCGCCAGTCATCCGGCGTTCGCCGCGATGGGTGCTGCGATGATCGAACAATGGTCATCCGGTATGGAACGCAGTCTGGCTAAAGGCTGACGATCAGCGCAACCCGTCACGAAACTGCCCCGGCGTCATCCCCGTCCAGCGCTTGAACGCGCGGCTGAAGCTGCTGGTATCGGCGAACCCGAGCAAATAACTGACCTCACTCAACGAACACTGCGGATCGCGCAGGTGCAGCAGCGCCAGGTTCTCGCGGCTCTCGTTGAGCAGTGTGTCGAAGCGACAACCCTCATCCGCCAGATGCCGTTGCAAGCTGCGCAAACTCAAATGCAACGCTTGAGCAATTCGCTCAGCGCTCGGCTCACCTTCCGGCAATTGTTCTTCGATGGCATCGCGCACCTTGCGCTCCCAGGTCAGCGGCTGGAGCTGAGCCATCGTGCGTTTGAGCACAGCTTCATTGTGTTCAGCGAGTTCCGGGTTGGCGTCGTCGAGGTGGCTGTCGAAGTCGACGAGGGCGAACTCCAGACGATCTTCGGCGCAGCCGAAGTGCACCGGGGCGCGGAAGACTTTGTGCCATTGGTGCGCGTCGGTTGGTTCCGGACGGCGCAGGTAAACGGCGAGTGGCGCGTAGTCGCGACCGAGGCGATTGCGGCAAGTGCGCACGTAGATCGCGGTGAACGCGTCGATGGCTTCGAAGGCTGGCGCCGGATTGCCTGACGGAATTTTCAGACGAAATTGATAGCGGTCGTCGCTGCGGCTCAGTTCCAGTTCCAGCGCATCGCTGACCACCGGGTGATAGCGCACGATGCGTTCAAACACTTCACGCAAACTGCCGCTGGCGACCAGCGCATAACCGAGCGCATGGAAAGTAGTCGGGCTGACGAACCGCGATACGCGCAAACCAATCGCCGGGTCGCCGCTGACCTGCACGGCGATTTCCCAGAGGCGCGTGGTGCCGGACAGTGGATAGCGCGCGTTGGGGTCGTCCATCAAATTCGGGTCGAGCCCGGCCTGTTGGCACAGGGCAATGCTGTCCAGCCCCAGCGCATCAAGTTGTTTGCGCAAGGCACGGGTCCAGCTGGCGAGGGAGGTCGGTTCCTTCATGCTGATTGGCGCTTCCGGTCAACAGGTTGGCGTTCTCGGCTACCGCAATTGAAGCACTGGCGAGGCACGATGCGAACATCATAAACCCGAGGATGGAAGCATGGACGGTACTTCTGCAAGTCCCCAGCGACACAATGCGGCCCAGCGATCAGCACATATTCGCGAAGTGGTGCTGGCCAAAGGCGTCGAATTGCGTGAGCGCTACCCGATTCTCAAGCATCAGGACGCGTTGGGCGCGGGGATTCTGGCCTTTGCCCTGATCGGGATGATCGGCTCGGCGACGCTGTACATCACCGGCCATATGGCGTGGTGGGTTTGTCTGTTGCTCAATGCGTTTTTCGCTTCGCTGACCCATGAGCTGGAGCACGACCTGATCCACAGCATGTATTTCCGCAAGCAACGCGTGCCGCACAATTTGATGATGGGCCTGGTGTGGCTGGCGCGGCCGAGCACGATCAATCCGTGGATTCGTCGGCATCTGCACCTCAATCACCACAAGGTCTCCGGCACTGAAACTGACATGGAGGAGCGCGCGATCACCAACGGCGAGTCGTGGGGTTTTGCGCGTTTGCTGATGGTCGGCGACAACGTGATGTCGGCGTTCATCCGCATGCTGCGAGCCAAGACCTGGGCGCACAAGTTCAGCATCATCAAACGCACGTTGAAGGTCTACGCGCCGCTGGCGCTGGTACATTGGGGGGCGTGGTATGTGTTTCTCGGTTTTCATGCGGCCAATGGCATTGCGTATCTGCTGGGTGCGCCGATTGAATGGTCAGCGACGACGTTGTCGGTGATGCAGGTGATCGATATCGCCGCTGTGGTGATCATCGGCCCGAATGTTTTGCGTACGTTTTGCCTGCACTTCATCAGCTCGAACATGCATTACTACGGCGATGTTGAACTGGGTAACGTGCTGCAGCAGTGTCAGGTGCTCAACCCTTGGTGGCTGTGGCCGTTGCAGGCGTTCTGCTTCAACTTTGGCAGCAGCCACGGGATTCATCATTTTGTGGTGAAGGAACCGTTTTATATCCGCCAGATGACCGTGCCGGTGGCGCATAAGGTGATGCGTGAGATGGGGGTGAGGTTTAATGATTTTGGGACGTTTGGGCGGGCGAACCGGTTTGTTCGCCAGGATGAGGTGGTGAGTAAAGAGGTGCGTACAGCCCAGGCTTGATGGCTGACTGCACGGGCCTCATCGCGAGCAGGCTCACTCCTACAAGGGGAACGCATTCCAACTGTAGGAGTGAGCCTGCTCGCGATAGCTACACCTCAGGCAGCATCAATCCGGCTGGAAAGGCGACTCACTCAAAATCACCCCGGTCTCTTCGACATACTGCTGCCAATGCCCGATCAACGCGCTGAGCTTCTCCGGCTGACTCAGCGCCAGATCATGAATCTCCCCCGGATCGCTGCTCAAATCATAAAGCTGCCAGGTCGCCGGCCCCACTGGCCCGGGGATCCACACCGCTTTCCACGATCCCTGCCGAATCGCCCTTCGCCCAAATAATTCCCAACCCGTCACCGTGTGCTCGTCGTGCACCTGTGCAGTCTCGCCCGACAAGAACCCCAGCCACGATTTGCCACGCAAT
Source organism: Pseudomonas sp. P1.31 (assembly GCF_001269815.1). Classification (NCBI taxonomy): domain Bacteria; kingdom Pseudomonadati; phylum Pseudomonadota; class Gammaproteobacteria; order Pseudomonadales; family Pseudomonadaceae; genus Pseudomonas; species Pseudomonas sp. P1.31. The sequence goes on from NZ_LHVN01000002.1 coordinate 108,606, forward strand.
GGCGCCACCGGTTTACCGTGCCACAGCTTGCCCGGATGACGCACACCGGCCAGATCGAGAATCGTCGGCGTGATGTCCATCACCGTGCCGAAGCCATGGCTGATCTGCCCTTTGATCGCTAATTGCGGATAGTGCAGCAGCGCCGGCACGCGAATCCCGCCTTCGGTGGTAAACGCTTTGAACAGCCGCGACGGCGCAGTCGCCACCTGCGCCCAGTTCGGCCCGTACCAGACGTAAGAGTTCGCCCGACCAATGTTGTCGAGGCTGTTGTCGTAATGCTGGCTGAGGTACGTCACCAGTTCCGGGCCGAATTTCGGGAACGCTTCGAGCAGTGCGCCTTCGGCACCGTTGTCGGACATGAACAGGATGAAGGTGTTGTCGAGTTGCCCCTGTTGGCGCAGGTAATCGACGACCCGGCCAATGTTCCAGTCCATGCGCTCGACCATCGCCGCGTAGACCTCCATTGCCCGCGCGGAAATCTGCTTTTGCTCGTCGCTTAACGCGTCCCACTGTTTGGTCAACTGAATCAGTGGATGCGGCTCGACGTCTGGCTCAATCAGGCCGAGGGCTTTGAGTTTTTCCAGCCGTTCAAGCCGCAACACTTCCGGGCCGGCGTCATAGCGGCCACGGTATTTATCGACGATGTCAGCGGGCGCCTGCAACGGCCAGTGCGGTGCGGAGAATGGCAGGTAAGCGAAGAACGGCCGGGTTTGATCACGCTCCTTGAGGTATTGCAGCAACTTGTCGCCGAAGGCATCGGAGGAATAGAAATCCTTGGGCAATTCGTCAAGAAACTGGTCATCTTCGATGTACAGCGCCGGGGTCGATTTCAGCAGGCCCGGCGTTTGCTCATCGTAAGTCGGCTCAAAACCATAGTGGTTGGCCGCGCCCGGCAGCAGCGAAAACGAACGCTCGAAACCCCGCGCATGCGGCGCCAGTTCAGCTTTCAAACCGAGGTGCCATTTGCCGCTCATCAACGTTTGATAACCGGCCTCGCGCAGCAGCTCGGGCAGCGCGACGACGCGGTCGTTGAGGTAACCCTCGTAACCCGGTTTGCCGATCAGATCCGGGGTCAGCGTTTCGGCCATGGTGCCGATGCCGGCGATGTGGTGGTCGGTGCCGGTGAGCAGCATCGAACGGGTCGGCGAGCAGGTCGGCGCGGTATGAAAGTCGGTGAGGCGCAGGCCATTATTGGCCAAGGCATCGAGGTGCGGCGTGGCGATTTCGCCGCCGAACGCGCCGATGTCGGAGAAGCCGAGATCGTCGGCCAGAATCACCAAAAAGTTGGGACGTTGCGGCATTGCGAAACTCCTGTTCAGCAGGCAATGAACGTCAGCGGCAGATCGCGGATCTGCACCGGCACGCTCGGTTGGTAATGGTCATCACTGGTCAGTTCGTGCAGCAGTTCTTCACGCAACTGATGGAAGTCGAAACTGCTGCGCTGGCGCGGATGGGGCAGGGCGATGTCGACCACTTGTTTGATCCGCCCCGGACGCGGCTCCATCACCACCACGCGGTCGGCGAGGAAGATCGCTTCTTCGACGTCGTGGGTGACGAGGATGGTGGTGATTTTCGCGCGGTTGCGGATCGCCAACAGCTCGTCCTGCATTTGCTGGCGGGTCAGCGCGTCGAGCGCGCCGAAGGGTTCGTCGAGCAGCAGAATGCGCGGGCTGGCGACGAGGCCACGAGCAATCGCCACGCGCTGCGCCATGCCGCCGGAGAGTTGGTGCGGATAGGCGCGGGTGAAGTCGCGCAGGCCGACCAGATCGATGAAATCGTCGATGCGTTTTTGCTTTTGTGCAGCGCTCAGCGGCTCGTTGACCAAGCCGAGGCCGATGTTGTCGGCGACGGTCAGCCACGGGAATAAACGGTGTTCCTGGAAGACAATGCCGCGCTCGCCGCCGATGCCGCTGACGGCTTTGCCATCGACGGTGATCTGCCCGCGAAATTGCGTATCAAGACCAACCAACAAACGCAGCAAGGTGGATTTTCCGCAGCCGCTGGAACCGACGATGGCGACGAATTCGCCCTCGGCGATGTCCAGGTTGAATTCGCGAATCGCCTCCAGTTCGAAACCGTCGACGTCGAAGGATTTGCCTACGTGGGTGAAGCTGACAATGGGTGCGTTCATGCGTGTCTCCAGCGGGTCGCGCGAATTTCCAGGCGTTGGCCAATAAGGTTGAGCAGGGCGCCGGTGAGGCCGACGAAGAGCATGCACGCCATGATCAGATCCATGCGCAGCAGTTGTTGCGCGCCGATCATCTGGCTGCCGATGCCGCCGTTGGACGGCATGAAATATTCGGCGCCGATGGTGCCGAGCCAGGCGTAGATCAGGCTCAGGCGCAGACCGGCGAAAATCCCCGGTGCCGCGCCTGGCAGCACCAGACGACGCAGGCGTTGACCAAGGCTCAGGCGCAGCACTTGTGCGGCTTCGTTGAGTTGCGGCGAAAGGTTGGCGACGCTGCGTTGCGTGGCGATAAACAGCGGAAAGAATGCGGCGAGGGCGACGAACACCCACTTCGCCAGTTCACCCAAACCGAACCATGCGGTGAGCAACGGCACCCAGGCGAAAATCGCGATCTGACGCAGCGCGGCGAGGGTCGGGCCGAGCACACGTTCGCTGGTGCGTGACAAGCCCAGCAGCAAGCCGAGGGCCAAACCGAGTCCGCCGCCCAACAACAAACCGCCGAGGGTGCGACCCAGGCTCAGGGCCATGCCGTTGATCAACGTGCCATCGAGCAGACCGTCCCACGCCGTAATCAGCACGGCCAGCGGGCTCACCAGAATATTCGGATCGACCCACTGTTGATCGTTCGCCAGTTGCCAAAGCGCGAGCAAGCCCAGCGGCAGCAGCCACGGTTGCAAACGCTGCCAGCCTTCATAACGCGGGCCGCGACGAATTTCCGCAGTGGCCGGGTGCGGCCAGTGCACCAGTTTTTTATCCAGCAGACCGATGCCGCGATCCATCGCCACGCCGATCAAACCGATCACCACGATGCAGACGAAAACGATGTCGAGCATGAACAGTTGTCGCGCCCAGACCATGAGATAACCGATGCCTTCGCTGGAGGCGAGCAATTCGACTGCGAGCAACGATGTCCAGCCAGCGGCCAGCGCCAAACGCACGCCAGCCATAAACGCGGGCAGGGCGGCGGGCAGCACCAATCGACGGATCAGCAGGCGCGGTGGCAGTCGCAACACGGCAGCGGCTTCGCGCAGTTTCGGCTGAGCGTCACGCACGCCGACCAGCGTGTGCAAGGTCACCGGGACGACGATGGCTTTGATCAGCACCACCAGTTTCAACACTTCGCCGATGCCGAAAAACACCATGAACAGCGGAATCCACGCCAGCGTTGGCACCTGCGCCAGACCGGCGAAGGTCGGGAAAATCAGACGCTCCAGACGGCGGCTGAAACCCAGCGCAGCACCAAGCACCGCACCGGCGGAAATCCCTGCAAGCAAACCCCAGAACAAGCGTTGCAGGCTGATCCACAAATGGCTCCACAGCTCGCCTTGCGACAGCTCGACGGCGCTGTTCCACACCAGCGACGGCGCCGGCAGGATCTGCTCGCTCATCCATTGGTTGCGCGCGGCCAGCCACCATAGAGCGAACAGACTGATGGGCAGCAGCCATGGCAACAGGCGTTGGTTGATGCTGGGCCAGGAGCGTCGGCTTTTCAGCGGTGGCGCTGGCAGCGGCAAACTGAGCAGGGATTGACGGGCCATGGGTGACCTCCGTTGTCGGGTTGCATGGCAAACCACCGCTTTTGTAGGAGCAGAGCTTGCTCGCGAAGGCGTTAAATCAGTCGACTGTTGCGTTGACTGACACGGCCCCTTCGCGAGCAAGCTCGGCTCCTACAAGTTGCGTGGCGTATGCAAAAATGATCTAACAATATTCAAATCAATACTATTTTGAGATAAGCCAGACCATTTAAGGCTTACAGCCCACACGCATCCAATGCATTCGAAGAATATTTTCGATGCTGTTAATGCATACGCCGCTGCAAGCCCCGGCGTTGTTCGCTTAGCGTTAAAAGCTATAAAAATGTGCTTTTATAGTATTTAAGCGTAGGTAGTGCTTCGGCCTACTTTCGGCTTCTTAACGCCTGTATTGATCAAGGAGCCGCACCCATGAACCTTCCTTTCAAACGTGTCATCAGTCTGTTTGCCGCCCCGGCGCTGGCGGGTTTTCTCACGCTGACGGCGCAGGCCGATGAGCTGAAGGAAATCCGCATCGCCGTGCCTGACCTGAGCGCCGGCACTCAGCACAGTGGCGGCGGTGTGGTCGACGTGCTGCGTGATCAGCAAATTTTTGAAAAGGCTTTCGCTGATCAGGGCATCAAGATTCAGTGGAATTTCTTCAAGGGTGCGGGGCCGGTGATCAATGAGGCGTTTGCCAATGGTCAGGTAGATCTGGCGTATCTCGGGGATCTGGCGGCGATCATTGGCAAGTCCAACGGCCTCGATACGCGGCTGCTAAATGCCGGTGCGCGCGGGGTGAAGCAGTATCTCGGCGTGGTGCCGGGTTCCGGGATCAAGACCTTGCAGGATCTGAAGGGCAAGCGTGTGGCGATCTTCAAGGGCACCGCGACGCAGTTGTCGTTTGACGCGGCGCTGGCCAGTCAGGGCTTGAGCGAGAAGGATCTGAAGGTCATTAACCTCGACTTCACCGGCGCGACCGCTGCACTGGCGGCGAAGCAGATTGATGCGTCGTGGGGCAGTTCCGGGTTGGCGGCATTGCAAATCAAGGGCCTGGCCGAGTTGCCGTTGAACACCAAGGATTTGGGCGGGGCCGGCAGTGTGCAGTCGGTGTTGGTGGGCAGCGGCAAGTTTGTTGATGGGCATCCGGAAGCGGTGGCGAAGTTGTTAAAGGCGCAGCAGCAGGCCGTGGAGTGGCTGACGCAGGACAGCAACAAGGATGCGTACGTGCAGTTGGTGTCAGGGCTGGCGAGTTATCCGCCGGTGATCCTCACTGAAGATCTGAAAGATCAGAAACTGAGCGAGGTATTCCCGTCGACGCTGGATCCGGCGTTCCTGGGTAGCTTGCAGGACAAGGTCGATCTGGCGGCGCAGCAAAGGCTGATTCGCAAGCCGTTCAAGGTCAATGAATGGGTGGCGCCTGGGTTGGCAGCGGCCAAGCTCTAAAAGCAAAAGATCGCAGCCTGCGGCAGCTCCTACAGGGGTACCGATCGTTCCCACGCTCTGCGTGGGAATGCATCAATGGACGCTCTGCGTCCGCGGGCTACATTCCCACGCAGAGCGTGGGAACGATCCTCTTTAAACAGCGACGCGATGTTCCTCTCGATCCACCGCCACCAGCGTCTCAATCATCGCCCGCGCCGCCGGCGACAGCCGAAACCCGGTACGGCTGACAATCCCGCAGCGCGCATTCATGCTCTCAAGGTTCTGCGGCAAATTACGCCAGTGCAGCAGCACCAGCGAACCCTTGGCAATGTCCTCGACAAACGCCTCTTCCGTACCGACGCCAATCGCATTCGATTGCAGCACCACTTTCACCAGTGCCGGAAAATGCTCGGTCTCGATGGTCGGCGAAAAATCGATCCTGCCGCTGAGATTCGCCAGCAGTTTACGAATGCCCGGCGGGATCCGCGTGGTCGCCAGCGGGTAGTCGAACATGTCGTTGGTCGACAGGCTTTCCTTGGCCAACAACGGATGCCCCGGACGGCAGAAAAACACTCCGCGCTTGGGCGTCAGTGCTTGCGTCTGAAAGTTCGGATCCGCCTCGAAATGACGAATGTCGGCGATGAAAAATTCGATCTCCTCACGGCTCAGCGCGCGGCTGAGTTTTTCCCAGTTATCCACTTGAAAACAGGTGCGCACTTTCGGGTGCGCATTGATGAATTGCGCCACTGCATCCGGCACCAGTTTCACCGCCGGCGCCGGGCCGCAACCGAAGTGCACTTCGCCGGCATCGAGCTTGGTCATCTGCGTCACTTCCGCGCTGAGCATCGCCGCGCCTTGTACCAGGCTCAGGGCGTGTTGCAGCACCACTTGGCCTTCGGGGGTGGGGCGTAAATCCTTGTTGCCGCGATCCACCAGCACGCAGCCGAATTCTTGCTCCAGCCCTTGAATGCTGCGGCTGAACGCCGGTTGGGTGATGCCCATCGCGTCCGCCGCACGGACAAAACTGCGGTGTTCGTTGAGGGCGATGAAGTAGCGCAACTGGCGAAGATCCATATGCTTTTCCGGCATCCTAAAAATAGCTCGAAGGCATTTGCGACGAGGGTTGCTAGAGGTTTTAAATGCAAGCTCTTATTCCGTCAACGAAGCATGTGAATATCTATTAGATGTAAATGGAATATAGATAGAGCAATGTTTCGCTGCCACCCAACCGTAAGCAGTCGATGAGGGTCTACCCATGAGCAATGCCGCACTCGCAGTAAAACCCGCTGTCCACGCGCTGGAAATTCACCCGGTGGCCGGTCGTATCGGCGCCGAGATTCGTGGCGTGCACTTGTCCGGTGAACTGGACGCCGCCACCGTCGAAGCCATTCAACAGGCACTGGTTCAGTACAAAGTCGTGTTCTTCCGCGAACAGACTCAGCTCGACGATCAGCGTCAGGAAGCCTTTGCTCATTTGCTCGGCGAACCGGTGGCGCACCCGACCGTGCCGTCCCGTGAAGGCACGCGTTATCTGCTCGAACTGGACGGCGCTGAAGGTCAGCGCGCCAACTCCTGGCACACCGACGTGACCTTCGTCGATGCTTACCCGAAAGCCTCGATCCTGCGCTCGGTGGTGGCCCCGGCCTTCGGTGGCGACACCCTGTGGGCCAACACCGCGACGGCGTACAACGGCTTGCCGACTGAGCTGCGCGAACTGGCCGATAAACTGGTCGCCGTGCACAGCAACGAGTACGACTACGCCAGTGCGAAACCGGACGTGTCGGCAGAGAAGCTGGAGCGCTATCGCAAGGTTTTCACATCGACTGTTTACGAGACTGAGCACCCGGTGGTGCGCGTGCACCCGATCAGCGGCGAGAAGAGCTTGTTGTTGGGGCATTTCGTTAAACGCATCAAAGGTTACTCGCAGGCTGATTCGGCGCATTTGTTTGGGCTTTTGCAGAGCCATGTGATCCGTCAGGAAAACACTGTGCGCTGGCGCTGGAAGGCGGGTGATGTGGCGATCTGGGATAACCGTTCGACGCAGCATTATGCGATTGATGATTACGGGACTCAGGATCGGGTGGTGCGTCGGGTGACGTTGAAGGGTGAGGTGCCGGTGGGGGCGAACGGGCAGCGTAGCCAGACTATCAAAGGCGCGGACATCGTCGGCGTCTGATCGAGCTCGATACCTGTAGGAGCTGTCGAGTGAAACGAGGCTGCGATCTTTTGATCTGAAGATCAGGATCAAAAGATCGCAGCGTGCCGCAGCTCCTACCGGAATCACCAAACGCCGATCTGAACGACTTTCTCGGATTCCGGCTCACCGTAGCGAAACCGCTGACCACGCCCATCAATCTCCTGATGACTGATCGTCGTGCGCCGCTTCAACCCCCGCACCCACTCAAACAAATACCCTGCATGCTCCTCGCGCACCGCCGCGAATTCCGGATCCTCGCCCAAATCACGCAGCTCCTGTGGATCATTCAGCAAATCAAACAACTGCGGCCGAAAGCCGTCGTACGCCAGGTATTTCCAGCGTTCGCTGCGCACCATGGTCATGCGGCAACGATCGATCGGCTGGCCCAGTCGCTCACGTGCCGGCGCCTGAAACGCGTAGTCGTATTCGCTGATCGCATAGCGGCGCCAGTCCGGATTCTCTCCGTGCAGAAGCGGGATCAACGAACGACCCTCAAGTCGATGCTCCGCCGCCGGCAATCCCAGCGCTTGAAGAAACGTCGGCAACGCATCAATGGTTTCCGCCAGCCGATCATCCACCGTGCCGCGCGTGGAATCCGCCGCCGCCCGAGGGTCGCGCACGATCAATGGCACGCCCACCGCCTGCTCCAGCAAAAACTCCTTCTCGCCGAGCCAGTGATCGCCCAGAAAGTCGCCGTGATCGCTGGTGAACACGATCAACGTGTCATCCCAACGGCCATTGCTCTGCAGAAAATCGAACAGTCGCCCGAGTTGATCATCGACTTGCTTGACCAGGCCCATGTACGTGGGGATTACAGTCAATCGTACTGAATCGCGGGAGAAGTTGAGGCTTTCCTCATGCTGGCGAAAGGCAGTGTATACGGGGTGTTTGCTGGCTTCGGAGGGCGTCGCGCGGATCGGTTCGAGAATCGATTTCGTACTGTACAAGGCGTGGTACGGCGCTGGTACGATGTAGGGCCAGTGCGGTTTGATATAGGAAAGGTGTAAACACCACGATTTCTCGCCTTGCTCGGTGATGAAGTCGATGGCTCGATTTGTAGTGTAGACAGTCTCTGAGTGTTGCTCGGGAATTCGTGCTGGCAGTTTCGAATGACGCATTTGCCAGCCGCTGAGGATTTCGCCGTTGTCGCCTTCGGCGGCGTTGGCCCAGTCGTGCCAAGGGTTGCGGCCCTCGAAACCGTGCTCGCGCAGGTAATGGGTGTAGGGCGCAGATTCGCGTTTGTCATCGAACAGCGGATCGTCGGGATAGATGCCGTCGTGGCGCATGTACGGTTCGAAACCGACTTCGTTGAGAATTTCGGCTTGCTCGCTCTCGGGGTTGATCGCCAGACGTTGCAAGGCATCCACGTTCGCCGTTGCGTGAGTCTTGCCAACCAGCGCGGTACGGATGCCGTGCGGGCGCAGGTAATCGCCGATCGTCAGTTCTTCCAGCGGCAGCGGCACGGCGTTCCAGGCGACTTGATGACTGCTGACGTAACGCCCGGTGTAGGCCGACATCCGCGATGGGCCGCAGATCGTGCCTTGGGTGTAGGCGCGGCTGAACCGTACGCCGGCGGCGGCGAGGCGATCGATGTTCGGCGTGTGCAAATGTGGGTGGCCGTAGCAGGACAGGTAATCGCGGCGCAGTTGATCGCACATGATGTACAGCACGTTGCGCACGGGGTTTGGCGAGGTGGGCATGGGGTTCACCGGTCAGTGGGACAGGCGAGGGTTTTCGCTTTCGGTGGGGGTGTTCGGCAAGTGCATTTGGGGAATGGGGTTTATGCAGGGAGTGCATCGTTGCCTGCACTGGCCCCTTCGCGAGCAGGCTCGCTCCCACATTTAGACCGCGTTCCCCTGTGGGAGCGAGCTTGCTCGCGAAGAGGCCCGATCAGACGGCGAGATTCTGCAGCGAACACACCTCCTCATCCACCGCATCAATCACCTTGATCTGCTCAATCATCGCCTCCGCCAACGGCGACAACCGATACCCCGCGCGGCTGACAATCCCATAGCGCGTATACAGCTCCTCCAGATCATCCGCCAAACCCTCAACCCGCAAACACACCAGCTCACCCTTGGCCTGATGCAGGGCGTCCGAATACGCGCCGACAATCCCGATCGCCTCCGAACGCAGCACCACACTGAGCAGACTCGAGCTGTTTTCACACTCCACATTCGGGGTGAAATCCGGGCGGCCGCTGAGGTCGACAATCACCTTGCGCAGGTTCGGCGGGCGGATGCTCACCGCCAACGGATAACTCATCAATTGCTCGGCGGTGACTCGATCAAATGCCGTCAACGGATGCCCCGCGCGGCAGCAGAAATGCCATTTACGCGGGCGCAACCGATGCGTCAGATAATCCGGATCCGCCTCGAAATGCCGAGTGTCCGCAACGAAGAACTCAAACTCTTCGCTCAACAAGCGTTTGCTCAAACTCTGCCAATCATCGACCTGAAACTGCACCCGCGCTTTCGGGTAGCGACCGATGAAGCTGCCAATTGCGCGCGGGATCAAACCTGCTGCTGGCGCCGGCCCGCATCCAAAGCGCAATTCCCCTGCCTCCAGCCCATTGAACTGGCTGATCTCGTTGGCCATTTGCTGCGCACCACTGACCAGCCGCCGCGCGTGTTCGAGCAGCACCTGGCCCTGTTTGGTCGGCGGTAATTCCTTGCGCCCACGGTCGACCAACTGACAGCCGACGCTGTGCTCAAGCGCCTGAATGCTGCGGCTGAACGCCGACTGCGACAGGTTCACGGCCTGCGCGCCGGCGACAAAGCTGCGTTGCTCAGCCAGGGCGATGAAGTGACGAAGTTGCCGCAAGTCGATATGCATTTTTCACATAAAAAATATCCGGGAAATGCATTGGATATGCATTAGGTCGACTCCTTATAAAGGCAATCTCTTATGCAGTAAATATTTGTAAATCCATAAATAAATAACTTAAAAGAATATGCAGCGCTGAAGATGTCTGTGTGTTTTTTGACCAGGAGCCGCGCCATGAGTCCGTTGAACCTAGCGTCACCCTTAACACCACGACGGCTCAAACGCCTGCCTCTGGCCTTGTTGCTGGCAGGGAGCGCCAGTTGGACTCACAGCTACGCCGCCGAAACGGAAACCCCGACGCCGGTACCCGCAGGCAAACCGGCGGCCAACAGTTCGCAGCTGGAAACCGTGACCGTGACCACTCGCCGCCGCGAAGAAAGTTCGCAGGATGTACCGACGCCGATGAGCGTGGTCAGCGGCCAGAATCTGGAGACGCAACGGGTTTACCGGATTCAGGATTTGCAGCAACTGGTACCGAGCGTCAACGTCGCCTACATGCACGCGCGGCAGTCCAGCGTGTCGATCCGAGGCCTGGGCAACAACCCGGCGAGCGATGGTCTGGAAGGCAGCGTCGGGCTGTACATCGACAACGTTTATCTTGGCCGTCCAGGCATGGCGGTGTTCGATTTGATGGACATCGAACAGCTCGAAGTTTTGCGTGGGCCGCAGGGTACGCTGTTCGGCAAAAACACCACCGCCGGGGTGATCAACATCAGCACCCGCGCGCCGACCTTCACGCCTGAGCGCAGCATCGAAACTTCGGTTGGCGAAGACGGTTATTTCCAAACCAAAGGCACGATTTCCGGGCCGCTCAACGATGAGCTGGCCGGACGTTTTTCCGCCTACCGCACGCGCAGTGACGGCGACATCAAGAACGAATACAACGGCCATGATTTGAACGGCGGCTCGCGCGATGGCTTCCGCGCCCAGTTGCTGTTCAAGCCCAACGAAGACTTCAATCTGCGCTGGATCGGCGACTACAACGAAGAGGATTCCAGTGCCGGCACCCGCGTGCTGTACGACACCGGGCCGACCATCAACGGCGTCAATCTTTACTCGGCGCGGGCAGCGGCGGCCGGGGCAACGTTGGTCAACGGCTCGCACCGCAAGGTCAATCTGGACAGCGATCAGCACGTCACCGTGCATCAGGGCGGCACCTCGGTTGAAGCCAATTGGGCACTGCCGAGCGATTTCACTCTGACCTCAATCAGCTCGTACCGCTTCTGGAATTTCACCCCGAAAAATGACGATGGTCTCAACGTCGCGTCGACTTACAACGCTGGTGTTTCGGTAGAAGACAAACAGTACTCACAGGAATTTCGCCTGGCGTCGCCCAAGGGCGAGTTCTTCGATTACGTCGTCGGCGTCTACTACTTCGGCAACGATCTGGACAACAAATCCTTCGCCTATTACGGCCCGCAAGCGGACATCTGGAACGGTACGCCGGCCGGTGCGCTGGCCAACATTGGCAGCGTCGGCAACGGCCATATCAAGACCGACAGTTTTGCGCTGTTTGCCCAAGGCACCTGGCATCTGACCGAGCGCCTGGATTTCACCGCCGGCGTGCGCGGCACCTATGAAGAGAAGAACGCCTGGGTCACTCGCGATGCGCCGGTCGGTGGCGCGGCGGTGACGGGTGCAGCGGCAACGGCGCGGCGCGGACGTGCCGGCGCCTACGATTCCGGCGATTTGAATCAGTACAGTTCCAGCCCGTCCGGTTTGCTCAACCTCAGCTATCGCATCACCGACGATGTGCTCGGTTACGCGACCGTGTCCCACGGTGAAAAATCCGGTGGCGTTAACCTCTCGGTCGGCTCTGCACCCGCCGCCGGCGCCGACTCGTTGTTGATCGGCACCGAGCGCGCAAACAACGCCGAGCTCGGTTTCAAAAGTACGCTGTGGGATCGTCGTTTGCAGCTCAACGCCAACGTCTTCTGGACGCAGGTCAACGCCTATCAGACCAACGCTTACGACGACGTCAACCGCGTGCAATACCTGACCAACGCCGGCTCCGTGCGCTCGCGCGGCGTCGAGTTTGAAAGCACGGTGATCCCGCTGCGCGGCTTGACCCTTAACTTCAACGGCTCCTTCAACGACGTCAGCTACCTCTCCTACAAAGACGCGCCGTGCCCGCCGGAAATCAGTCAGGCACCGGGTGCTCCAGCCTCTTGCGACCTCAGCGGTCACCAAGTGGTCGGCGCTTCGAAATGGATCGGCAACGCCAACGGCGAATACAAATGGAATCTCGATAACGGCTTCGAACCGTACGTCACCGGCAGCTATGCCTTCCGCTCGAAAGCCGTCGGCACGGTCGAGGATTCCGACTATGGGCAGATCCCGAGTTACGCGGTGGTCAACCTTTCCACCGGCCTGCGCGGCGACTTCAACCAAGGGCAGTGGGACATCTCGCTGTGGCTGAAAAACGCCTTCGACAAAACCTACTACACGACCCTGTGGACGGGCGGCAACGGCGGCTATGAAGGCCTGCTCGGCACACCGCGCACCCTCGGCGTCACCGGTCGCTACGACTTCTGACAAGTCATTCAAGGAGCTGCATCATGTTGCGCATCAAAACGGCTTTTCCGCTGTTGTTGTCCGGCGCGGTGTTTAGCGCTGGCGCCTTCGCCGCACCGAGCGTTTACCCGACTGGCGTCACCCGTTACGACCCGGACAAAGCCTTCAATCAGTACGTGATTTTCAGCGGCGCCGACAAGCAGACGCACCTGATCGACATGAACGGCAACGAGGTCAAGAACTGGCCTCAGGCAGGTTTCCCCTCAGCGATCATCGACCCGAAACTGGTCGGCGGCGAGCGCGGGCATGTCCTGCTGCAACTGAGTGACAAGGATCCCGGCAAACTCGGTTCAGCCGGCAATGGCCTGGGCAATCAGAGCGTCGGCGAACTGGACTGGAATGGCAAAGTCGTCTGGCAGTGGGGCGACAAGGCGCCCGGTGGTGCGGCGCAGCAGCATCACGATCAACGCCGGTTGAGCAACGGCAACACCGTGGTGCTGGCGAACAAAGTGCACCCGATCAAAGGCTTCAAAGTCCCCGAGGTGATCGACGATGCGATCTATGAAGTCAGCCCCGACGGTGCGGTGAAATGGCAATGGCTGGCGTCGGAGCACCTCAACGAATTCGGCTTCACCCCAGAGCAATTGAAACTGGTGCGCGGCAGCGAGGATGCGGATTACCTGCACATCAATAACCTCAGCGTAGTCGGGCCGAACAAGTGGTTCGATGCCGGTGACAAGCGTTTCAATCCGGACAATCTGCTGTTCGATTCGCGCAACGCCAACTTCATCGCAATCATCGAAAAAAGCAGCGGCAAAGTGGTCTGGCGTCTGGGGCCGAATCTGCCCTTGGCCAGCCCGAAAACCGCGCGGACGCTGCCTCGTCCGGTCGATCAATTTGTCGGTCAGCATGACGCCCACATCATTCCGGCCGGGCTTCCGGGCGCGGGCAATGTGCTGGTGTTCGACAACCAGGGTTCGGCGGGTTATCCGAACGTCACCCTCGGGCTGATTTCCGGCTCGCGAGTGCTGGAAATTGATCCGGTAAAAAACGAAATCGTCTGGCAGTACAGCGCCGCCAATTCGAAGCAGCCGGGGTGGGCGTTTTACAGCTCCTTCATCAGCAGTGCGCGGCGTTTGCCCAACGGCAATACGTTGATCGACGAAGGCATGAACGGACGGTTTTTCCAGGTCACGGCCAGCGGCGAAAACGTCTGGGAATACGTCAGCCCGTATCTGGGCAAAGCCCCGGGCAGCGATGCCGTCAGCAATTGGGTGTATCGCGCGTTACCTGTGAGTTATGACTGGGTGCCGCAGGGTACGCCGCGCTCCGAAACCGCTGTGATTGCACCGGTGGTGGGCGTGCAGCAGACCAACGCCAGTCGCTAGTCGAGGCGCGCATCGGGTCTTTGTCGATGCGTTGCGCGAATACTTTCAATGCCTGAAAAGCATGCTGTTTTCACCGCATTGCTACAGCCCTTATGGGCCGTGGCTTTGGTGAAAGTGATCAGCTCGTATATTCCATAAAAGCCTATGGATAACGTTAAAGATTACTTTCGGAGATAAGCGTCTAAGCCAATGATTCACCCATCGATCGCGGTGGGGGCTTCAACAAACGGCGAATCGACGGCTTGGTAAAGAGAACGCAAAAAAGACCGCAGGGAGTGAATCAATGGGCAATGTCCAGACCGCCGCCAGCGCAGAGGAATTGCTGTGGCGTCAGACGCCGAGTGGCGAACTGGTCGATCTTGGCCGGCCGCACCGTGTGCCGTTGGGGCAGCAAAGTTTGCAGCGTGCCCCCAAAGGCATCTTGAGTCGGCGCGAGGCAATCCTGCTGGGTGTGTTGGCGCTGTTGGCGCATGGCGCGGTGATCTACTGGATCAACCAGCAGCCGACGCCAACGCTGCCAATCGTGCCGCCAGAAATTCCACCGATGACCATCGAATTTTCGCGCCCGGCACCGCCAGCGCCACCGGTTATCGAGCCGCCACCTCCAGCGCCTGTGGTCGAACCACCGCCGCCGGTTGAGGACGAGCTTGCCGTAAAACCACCGCCGCCGAAGCCAATTCCAAAGCCGAAACCGGTGGTTAAACAGCCACCGAAACCGGCGCCGAAAGCGGTCGAGCAACCACCGGCGCCGCCAAAACCGGCCGCCCCGGTCGCTGCGCCAGCGCCACCTGCACCACCGGCGCCGGCTCCGGTAACCCCGGCCTCGGCCAACGCCGCGTACTTGAAAAACCCGGCGCCGGAATACCCCTCGCTGGCTCAGCGTCGCGGTTGGGAAGGCACGGTGTTGCTGCGCGTGCATGTGTTGGCCAGCGGTAAACCGGGCGAGATCCAGATAGCAAAAAGCAGTGGTCGGCAACAGCTCGACGATGCGGCGTTAAGCGCCGTGAAACGTTGGAGTTTCGTCCCGGCCAAGCAGGGTGATGTCGCCCAGGACGGCTGGGTCAGCGTGCCCATCGATTTCAAGATTCATTAAACCGAAACCAAATTCGCGCGAAACGTTTACACGAGGAATACATCATGACGTTACTGGCATCTCCACTGGAATCCATCGAAAGCGCGGTGATCTGGCTGCTGGTGGTTTTTTCCGTCGCCACTTGGGGCCTGGCATTGCTCAAGGCTGTGCAGTTCGGTCGTTTGAAGGCGCAGGATCGCCGTTTTCATAAACGCTTCTGGGCGGCGTCGAGTCTGGATTCCGCTGCTGAATTGAGCGAGACCCAACCCGGTGCTGCAGCGCGAGTAGCGCAGGCTGGTTACGCAGCGATTCAAGTGGGTGAGGCGCCACAGGCCACGGATTTGAGCCAGGCGATCAACCATCAGGATCGACTGGAGCGCGCCTTGCGTCAGCAGATCGTCCGCGAACGCCGTTCGCTGGAAACCGGTCTGGCAGTAGTCGCCAGTATTGGCAGTACGTCGCCGTTCATTGGTTTGTTCGGCACGGTATGGGGAATCATGGAAGCGTTGAAAGGCATCAGCGCGGCCGGTTCGGCGAGCCTGGAAACGGTTGCCGGCCCGATCGGTGCGGCACTGGTCGCCACAGGTGTGGGGATCGCCGTCGCGGTACCGGCGGTGCTGGTTTACAACTACTTTTTACGTCGTCTGAAACTGACGGCGGCGGATCTCGATGACTTCGCTCACGACTTCTACAGCCTGGCGCAGAAGAGCTCGTTCCGCGTGTTGATCCATCCGACCGCGCATAAGGTTGCAGCGCAGGGCAACGCGGCAAAAGTGAAGGAGGCGTCCTGATATGGCCTTCTCCACGCAAGACAGTGATGAGGTGCTCAGCGAGATCAACGTGACGCCGCTGGTGGACGTAATGCTGGTGCTGCTGGTGGTGTTTATCGTCACCGCGCCGCTGCTGACCAACGCGATACCGATCAACCTGCCGAAGACTGAGGCGGTGGCGCCGGTCGAGCAGAAGGATCCGCTGGTGGTGAGCATCGACGGTGCCGGCAAATTGTTTATCAACAAGGATGAGATTCAGCCGGACTTGCTGGAATTCAACCTCAAGTCGGCCAAGGCCAAGGATCCGGAAGTGCGCGTGCAATTGCAGGCGGATGACGGAGTGAATTACGGCGAAGTGGCGCGAGCGATGGCTTCGATTGAGCGGGCGGGGATTACCAAGTTGTCGGTGATCACGGCGCGGTAACAGGCTTTACGTTTTTCCGGGGCCGTCTCCTTGGCAGGGTGCGGCCCTTTTTTTATTTCTCGAACACCAACCCTGTAGGAGCTGCCGAAGGCTGCGATCTTTTGATTTTGATTTTAAAAGCAAGATCAAAAGATCGCAGCCTTCGGCAGCTTCTACAGGATATTTGTCATATTCGTTTCAGATCTTAATAAATAGCTTCTTATTCCTTAACGAATATAAATCCCCTCCCTATACTCCTTCAGGAACAGACACGCAGGAGAGCTCCCCATGCGCAACGAATCAATTCGCTATCTGATTGTGCCGGGCTGGCAAGGATCGCCGGAAGATCATTGGCAAAGCCACTGGCAGAACAGCCTGCCGAACAGCGCGCGGGTCGAGCAGGCCGATTGGCTGACGCCGCGTCGTGAAGATTGGGTCGCTGCGCTGGCCGAGGCAATTGCCGCTGACAGCACGCCCGTCATCCTCATCGCCCACAGCCTCGGCTGCGTCACCGTTGCCCATTGGGCTGCCACTGCGCCCGTGCAATACCTGCGTCAGGTGCGCGGCGCCTTGCTGGTCGCGCCGGCGGATGTCGAACGTCCGGCCTGCGCACCCGCGCTGCGCAATTTCGCACCGATTCCGACAGATCTGCTGCCGTTTCCAAGCCAGGTGGTCAGCTCCGACAACGATGCGGCCGTGAGTGCGCCGCGTGCCATGGAACTGGCGCGCAACTGGGGCGCCGAGGCGGGGATTCTCGCCGGTGCCGGGCACATTAACGTCAAGTCCGGGCATCAGCGTTGGGAGCAGGGTTTTGCTTATCTCTATCGCCTGCAAAACCGTATGGAACACCACGCTCGCCGTCGCGCCTGATTTGTTTTTTCTTTGATCGCCCCCGTCTCCCGGCGGTTTTGGGCGGGAGTCTGCCATGAGTTTCGACACTTTCGGTCAGCCGTTGCTGACCTTTCCCGATGCAGAAAAAAGCCCCCTGAGCATCCGCGCCAAAGCGCTGGTGTTCGTCGATCCGCGCTCACGTCAGTTGCGCGAAGAGCTGGAGCAATTGGCCCCGCGCTCGATCTCGGTATTGATCCGTGGCGAGACCGGCACCGGTAAAGAATTGCTCGCCCGCCATATCCATCGCGCCAGTGATCGCAGCGGTTTATTCGTCTCGGTCAATTGCGGCGCGATCAGCCCGACCTACGCCGATGCCGAGTTGTTCGGCTATGCCGCCGGCACGTTCAGCGGCTCGGCGAGCAGTCGCGCGGGGTGGTTCGGTTCGGCCAATGGCGGGACGTTGTACCTGGATGAAATCGGCGATCTGCCGCTGCCGATTCAGATCAAATTGCTCGCGGCTCTGGAAAACCACGAGGTCACTCGCGTCGGTGCGCATCAACCGAGCCCGGTGGACGTGCGCCTGGTCGCAGCCACCAGCATCGATCTGGCACAAGCGGTGGATGCGGGGAAATTCCACGAGCGGCTCTATCACTATCTCAGCGAAGGTCATCTCGAGCTACCGGCGTTGCGCGCGCGGATCGGCGATATCCTCTCGCTGGCCGAGTATTTCCTCGGCATCTACAGTCAGCGCCTCGACCTGCCGGTGCCGTTGATCAGCGAAGCCGCGCAACACGTGCTCGAACAACACAGCTGGCCGGGCAACACCCGTGAGCTGGAAAACGTCATTCATTTTGCGTTGCTGGTGAGCACTGGTGACGAGATTCTGCCGGAGCATCTGAACCTGCCCCCCGTGCTGAACCAAATCGAAAACCAGATCAAACAAATCATCGCCACCGGCTCCACGACTGACCAGGCCGCCCTCAAACAGCTCCTGAAAAACACCGGTCTCCTGTAGGAGCTGGCGCAGCCTGCGATCTTTTGATCTTGCTTTTCAACGTTTTAACTTATTGAAAATCAAAAGATCGCAGCCTTCGGCAGCTCCTACACGTCTAAACCGCGTGTATGAACAAAATGGAATATCAACGTGAATAAACGTTATTGTCCGGGAATATAAAATCCCGGTATTGTCCGACCCACGCCAGCGATATCACTTCACTGGCACTCGTATTAGATGCCGTCGTCGATGACGACCGATTTTCGATAAGGACACTGCATGAAAAAGGTTCTGTTGTTTACCGCATTGGCGGCTGCTCTGACGGCTTCCCTGGCTAACGCCGGCGAGAAACTGGTGGTTGCCGCAACGCCGGTGCCGCACGCTGAAATTCTTGAGCTGATCAAACCGACCCTGGCCAAAGAAGGCGTGGATCTGGAAATCAAAGTCTTCACCGACTACGTTCAGCCGAACGTGCAAGTGGGCGAGAAGCGTCTGGACGCCAACTACTTCCAGACCCTGCCGTACCTGAACAGCTTCAACCAGGGTAAATACAAGGACGATAAATCCAAGTACCTGGTGACTGTGCAAGGCGTGCACGTTGAACCGTTCGGTGGTTACTCGAGCAAGTACAAAACCCTGGCTGAACTGCCAGACGGCGCGACCATCGCTATCCCGAACGAAGGCAGCAACAGCGGCCGCGCGCTGATCCTGCTGCAGAAGGCTGGCCTGATCGAGCTGAAAGACCCGAAAAACGCTCTGGCAACGCCGAAAGACATCGCCAAGAACCCGCACAACTTCAAGTTCAAGGAACTGGAATCGGCCCTGCTGCCACGCGTTCTGAAGGAAGTTGATCTGGACATGATCAACACCAACTACGCGCTGGAAGCCAAGCTGAACCCGCAGAAAGATGCGTTGGTGATTGAGGGTGCTGACTCGCCGTACGTGAACTTCCTGGTGGCCCGTGAGGACAACAAGAACAGCGACGCGATCCAGAAACTGGCCAAAGCCTTGACCAGCCCGGAAGTGAAAGCGTTCATCGAGAAGAAGTACAACGGCGCGGTACTGCCGGCGTTCTGATCTGACGCTTGAGTGAACACCCCCTTCAAGGTGTGAAAACGCCGATGGCCAGTGATGGGCATCGGCGTTTTTGTGTGTGCGATAGAAAAGCCCCTCACCCTAGCCCTCTCCCGGAGGGAGAGGGGACTGATTGGGGGATGTCGTAGAAGTACGCCGACGTGAAAGAACTCTGCTGAATCCATAATCGACTCAATCTCTCAGGTCGATGTTGGACGAAAGACACCTCGGTCAGCCCCCTCTCCCTCCGGGAGAGGGTTGGGGTGAGGGTGCTCCTGATTCTCAAGCCACTTGAGCCTTCAACGCCCGCCTCAACGCCACCAACAATTTCAAAATCTCCTGCGGATCCAGCCGCTGCGGCGCTTTTACGTCCATGTTCTCTTCCTTGTAATTGGTTTCGGCCGGAGGAGTCTGACCAAAAGCTGTGCGTCCTTGGAGGGCCTGAATCAAAAAAAGATCCGTCCTACAGCGCAAGGAAAAATAGCCTTCTTATTCCTTCCCGGCAAACCGACAGGATAGTTTTTTGAGTGATATCAATATGCTTTAACGGTATTTAAATTCTTGTTTTTATACCTATAAAGTCAGTGCCTGCCGGACAGCCACCCGCTGTCCATGGACTGCACGACCGTCGCTTACCGAGCGATGTCCAGGACGCTTCATGACCTTCGATTACGCTTTTATTCTCAGCACGCTGCCGGCGTTTCTCAAAGCCGTGGGTGTGACGCTGCAGGTCGGTTTCATCGCCATTGGCACCTCGCTGGTGGTGGCGCTGCTCAACGCGACGATTCTGGTGTTCCGCACGCCGTACCTGCAAAAACTGGTCGGCCTGTACGTAGAACTGGCGCGCAACACGCCGCTGCTGATCCAGTTGTTTTTCGTCTACTTCGCTTTGCCGGCAGTAGGGATTCAGGTGTCCGGTTTCACCGCCGCGATCATCACCATGACTTTCCTCGGCGGCGCCTATCTGACTGAAGTGCTGCGCGCCGGCGTCGACGCGGTGCCGCAGGCGCAACTGGAATCCGGGCGCTCCATCGGCCTGTCGCACGGGCAGTTGCTGCGCTATGTGATCCTGCCGCAAGCGGGGATTCTCAGCCTGCCGTCGCTGTTCGCCAATTTCATTTTCCTGCTTAAGGAAACCACCGTAGTCTCGGCGGTGGCGGTGCCGGAAATTCTCTACACCACCAAGAGCTACATCGCGCTCTATTACAAAACCTACGAAATGCTCGCCGTGCTGACGCTGATCTGCGTGCTGTTGTTCTTGCCGCTGTCGCTGTTGCTCAGCCGTCTGGAAAGGAGGCTCCAGCATGGCCAGTTCGGGTCTTGAATTGCTTTGGGTGTCGTTGCCGCAACTGGCAAAAGGCGCCGGGCAAACCTTGTCGATCTCGTTTCTGAGCATCGCCATCAGCACCGTCGGCGGCGTGCTCTACGGTGTATTGCGCACGTTGAACGTGACGTGGCTGAACGCGATTCTGCGGGTGTATCTGGAGCTGTTCCGGGCGATCCCGGTGCTGGTCTGGTTGTACCTGTTGTTCTTTGGCTTGCCGATTTTCTTTGGCCTGAGCATTCCGAGTTTCTGGTGCGCAGTGCTGGTGCTATCGCTGTGGGGCGCGAGCGAGGTCGGCGAAGTGGCGCGCGGTGCGCTGCATTCGTTGCCGCGCGGGCAGCGTGAAGCGGGGCTGTCGATTGGTCTGAACGCCGCGCAACTCTATGGCTACGTGTTGCTGCCGCAAGCGCTGAAACGCATGACGCCGCCGACCATCAACGTCTACACGCGAATCATCAAAACCAGTTCGCTGGCGGTACTGATCGGTGTGGTCGACGTGATCAAGGTCGGCCAGCAGATCATCGAACGCACCTACGAATCAGTGCTGATCTACGGCGTGCTGTTCCTGTTTTTCTTTTTCATCTGCTACCCGCTGTCGGCCGCCTCGCGCGTGCTGGAGCGGCGCTGGACGCAAGCATGAGCGCATTGATCGAGTTTCACGGTTTCAACAAATTCTACGGCGAGCAGCAGGTGCTCAACGGCATCGATCTGCAAGTGCAGAGCGGTGAAGTGATCGTCATCCTCGGCCCCAGCGGCTGCGGCAAAAGCACCTTGCTGCGTTGCCTCAATGGCCTCGAAGTCGCCCACAGCGGCAGCCTGAAATTTGTCGACCGCGAGCTGCTCGACAAGGCCACCGACTGGCGTGATATCCGCCAGCAGATCGGCATGGTGTTTCAGAGTTATCACCTGTTTCCGCACATGAGCGTGCTCGACAATTTGCTGCTCGGCCCGCTCAAGGTGCAGAAGCGTCAGCGCCGTGAAGCGCAGCAACAAGCTGAAGCCTTGCTTGAACGCGTGGGACTTCTGGACAAGCGCGATGCGTTTCCGCGTCAGCTCTCCGGCGGCCAGCAGCAACGCATCGCCATCGTCCGTTCGCTGTGCATGAACCCACGGGTGATGCTCTTCGATGAAGTCACCGCCGCCCTTGATCCGGAGATGGTCAAGGAAGTTTTGCAGGTCATTCAGGGCCTGGCCCGTGAGGGCATGACCCTGCTGATCGTCACCCACGAAATGGCCTTCGCCCGCGCGGTGGCTGACCGCATCGTGTTCATGGATGCCGGGCGCATCCTTGAACAGACCCCACCCGAGATTTTCTTTACGAACCCGCAAACCGCACGCGCGCAGCAGTTTCTGGAGAAGTTCTCCTTCGTTGCAACACTGCCAAAAACGAATCCGACAAAGGAACTGGAACTGTTATGAAAACTGCCGCTTTTTTACTGCCCCTACTGAGCCTCGCCTTGCTTGCCGGTTGCAGCAAAACCGAAGAACCGCCAAAGCCGAAAGTCGCCAGCGAAAGCACCGCGCCGGCCGGTTATCTGGACAAGATCAAGGCCCGCGACAAACTGATCGTCGGCGTGTTTACCGACAAGCCGCCGTTCGGTTTTGTCGATGAAGCGGGGCGCTACGTAGGTTTCGATACCGACATCGGCCGTCGTTTCGCCAAGGATCTGCTCGGCGATGAAAACAAGGTCGAATTCGTTGCCGTCGAACCGGCGAGCCGTATTCCGTTTCTGCAAAGCGACAAGGTCGACCTGATCCTCGCCAACATGACCGTGACGCCTGAGCGCAAGGAAGCGGTGGAATTCACCAACCCGAACCTCAAGGTCGCGGTGCAAGCGCTGGTGCCGCAGAGCAGCTCGGTGAAAAACCTGGATGACCTGGCGACCCGCACCACCATCGTCACCACCGGCACCACTGCCGATATCTGGCTGACCAAGAATCACCCGGACTGGAAACTGCTGAAGTTCGAGAAAAACTCCGAGTCGCTGCAAGCCCTGGCCAATGGTCGCGGCGATGCTTATGCGCAGGACAATCTGGTGCTGTTCAGCTGGGCCAAGCAGAACCCGGGCTATCGCGTGCTGGAGGATAAACTCGGTGCCGAAGCGCCGATTGCACCGGCGGTGAAGAAGGGCAATATCGAACTGCGTGACTGGGTGAATACCGAGCTGACGAAGTTGGGTGAAGAGAAATATCTGCTCAAGCTGTACGACCAATATGTGCGTAAAGAACTGAGCGATGACACCAAGCCTGAGAGCGTGATTGTTGAAGGGGGCAAGTGGCAGGGGTGATTGTCTGATGGGTCGGTGGTGAGGCTTGCCCCTCACCCCAGCCCTCTCCCGGAGGGAGAGGGGGCCGACCGAGGTGTCCTGCGTCATACATCGACCTGAAAAACCGAGTCGATTATGGATTCACAGCAGCATTTTCAGGTCGGCGTCACTCTGGAGCATCCCCTAATCAGTCCCCTCTCCCCCCGGGAGAGGGCTAGGGTGAGGGGCTTTTGACGGAAGCACTCAATCCGGCCAATACCACGCCGGCGTCTCCAGCACTTTCTGCCCGACAATCCCGGTCTCCCCCAGCGTCTTCTCCAGCACAATGCAATTGCACTCCGGATCCTCCTGCAACGCCGAAATCAACCGCCGCGCATGCGACACCACCCACACCTGACATTGCTCCGACGCACGAATGATCAACCGTGCCAACGCCGGTAGCAGATCCGGGTGCAGGCTGGTTTCCGGCTCGTTCAGCACCATCAGCGACGGCGGCCTCGGTGTCAGCAACGCCGCGACCAACAACAAATAACGCAACGTCCCGTCCGACAACTCCGCCGCCGACAGTGGCCGCAGCAAACCTTCCTGATAGAACTCGATGGCAAAGCGTCCACCCGCCTGAGCGTCGATATGCAAGCGCGCCCCCGGAAAGGCATCAGTAATCGCCGCACGCATCGCGTCGCCGTCACCGATTTCAATAATGGTCTGCAACGCCGCCGCCAGATCGCGCCCGTCGTGGTGCAGCACCGGTGTGCGCGTGCCCAGTTGTGGCTGACGCACCGGTGCGTCGGCGTCGCTGCGAAAGTGATCATAAAAACGCCAGCGGCGAATAAATTCGCGCATCTGGAACACTTCCGGCGAGCTGCGCAGGCTGCCAACCTGATCGAACAGGCTGTCGAAGTTCGGCGTGTGCTGCGCCAGCACATTCCATTGGCGCTCGTTGCGCGCGCGGATCATCGGGCCGTCACGATCGACCAACAGGCTGGCGGGGCGGTAATGCGGACCGGCCCAGATGCATTCGCGCTTGATCTGCGGGTCGAGGCTGAAGCGCGAAGGGATTGGCCGCGAGTGCTCGGGCAGCATGAAATGGCCGTTGGAATCGGGCAGGCCGAGGCTGATCGAATAACTGAAATCTTCCCCGGCAAAGCCCAGGCGCAAACGCTTCACGCCTTGGCGCACCGTCGACTGGATCGGCACCTCGCCGTTGCGCATGCGCCGGCTGATGGTTTCCGGTCCGGCCCAGAACGTCGAATCCAGTCCGCCTTCACGCGCCAGTGCATTGACCACACCGCCCTGCGCGGTTTCCGCCAGCAGGCGCAAGGCCCGATAGAGGTTGGACTTGCCACTGCCATTGGGGCCGGTGATCAGGTTGAGCCGGCCCAGCGGAATCACCAATTTGTTGATCGAGCGGTAATTGGCCACCGCCAGGGTGTTGAGCATGAATGAGATCCTCCGAATCCGTCGCAGAATACCCCCTGTAGGAGCTGCCGAAGGCTGCGATCTTTTGATCTTTTCCGCAAAAAAGCAAAAGATCGCAGCCTTCGGCAGCTCCTTCGGTGTTTAATCTGTTATTCGCATGAGCAATGGTTGAACCCTGTTCTAAGCTCTGAAGTCGTATCGTCCTGATCGTCTAAAAATGCCAAGGAGTCTGCATGGCGGGTCCCGGAATTAAAGTGGTAATGGCCTTGAGCGCCATTGCCTTGCTGACCGCTTGCGGCGAAAAGAAGGCTCCCCAGGAGTACCTGCCGAGAGTCTTTGTTCAAGAGGTGAAACCCGCGGATTACGCGGCCTCGGTGACACTGACCGGTGATGTGCAGGCGCGCGTGCAGACAGAATTGTCGTTCCGCGTCGGCGGCAAAATCATCCAGCGTTCGGTCGACGTCGGCGACCGTGTCACGGCCAAGCAAGTGCTGGCCAAACTCGATCCCAAGGATTTGCAGACCAACGTCGATTCCGCTCAGGCTCAGGTCGTCGCCGAACAGGCGCGGGTCAAGCAGAGCGCTGCGGCGTTTGTGCGTCAGCAAAAGCTGCTGCCCAAGGGCTACACCAGCCAAAGCGAATTCGATACCGCGCAAGCCGCGTTGCGCAGTAGCCAAAGCGCCTTGAGCGCGGCTCAGGCGCAACTGGCCAATGCCAAGGATCAACTCAGCTACACCTCGCTGATTGCTGATGCGCCGGGTGTCATCACTGAGCGTCAGGCCGAAGTTGGCCAGGTCGTGCAAGCCACGGCGCCGATTTTCAGTCTGGCCCGCGATGGCGATCGCGATGCGGTGTTCAACGTCTACGAGTCGCTGCTGGCCGAGCGGCCTACCGACAACAAAATCACCGTCAGCCTGCTCGACAATCCCGAGATCAAAACCACCGGCACCGTGCGCGAAATCACCCCGTCGGTGTCCGCGCAGTCCGGCACCGTGCAAGTCAAAGTCACCCTCGACAAACTGCCGCCGGGCATGCAACTCGGTTCGGTAGTGAGCGCGACGGCCAAGGGCACCGGTAAATCGGCGGTGGCTTTGCCGTGGTCGGCGCTGACCAAAAATGTCAGCGACCCCGCCGTGTGGCTGGTCGACGACAAGGGCGAAGCGCAATTGCACACGGTCACGGTCGGCCGTTACCTGACCGGCAAAGTGATCATCAGCGAAGGTCTCAATGGCGGCGAAAAAGTCATCATCGCCGGCGGCCAGTTATTGCACCCGGGCATGAAAGTAGAGATTGCCGAGAACACCTACAAGGATCTGGAAATGGGAGCGCAGCCATGAAGCGTTTCGGGCTGTTGGCCGTCGGGCTGTTGCTCGCGGCATGCTCCAAGAAGGAGCCGCCTCCGGAGCCGGTGCGCCCGGTGTTGTCGGTCAAGGTAGAGGCCTTGAACGAAGAAACCCTCGGCCGCTTTGCCGGCAGCATTCAGGCGCGTTACGAGAGCAACACCGGTTTCCGTGTCGGCGGGCGCATTGCCAGCCGTAACGTCGATGTCGGCACCGAAGTGGAGAAGGGCACGTTGCTCGCCACCCTCGACCCGTCCGATCAGCAGAATCAGCTGCGTTCGGCGCAGGGCGATCTGGCAAAAATCGAAGCGCAACTGATCAACGCACAAGCCAATGCGCGACGTCAGCAAGCGCTGTTTGATCGCGGCGTCGGCGCGCAGGCGCAACTCGACGAGGCCACCACTAACCTGAAAACCACTCAGGCCTCGCTCGATCAGGCGCGGGCGGCGGTCAATCAGAGCAAGGATCAACTCGGCTACACCGAGCTGCGTTCCGACCACAAAGCCGTGGTCACCGCGTGGAACGCCGAGGCCGGGCAAGTGGTGACGGCAGGTCAACAAGTGGTGACGCTGGCGCAACCGGACATCAAGGAAGCGGTGATCGATCTGCCGGACACTTTGGTCGATCAGATCACCAAGGACGTGGTGTTTCTGGTCGCTGCGCAACTCGATCCCAGCATCAAAACTACAGCGGTCATCCGCGAAATCGAACCGCAGGCACAGAGCGCCACGCGCACCCGCCGCGCTCGTCTGACCCTGACTGATACGCCGGAAGGTTTCCGTCTCGGCACCGCGATCAGCGTGACCCTCAGCTCAGCGATCAAACCGCGCATCGAACTGCCGGCAACCACGTTGCAGGAAGTCGATGGCAAAACACGGATCTGGGTGATCGACACCCAAAACAAAACCGTCAGCCCCCGCGATGTCACCGTCGTCAGCCGCACCGACAGCACCGTGGTGCTGGCCGGTGGCGTGAAGAACGGCGAGCAAGTGGTCAGCGCCGGCGTCAACAGTCTCAAACCCGGACAATCAGTGAAACTTGACGAGGACAGTCAATGAAAGGCTCTTTCAACCTCTCCGAATGGGCCCTGAAACACCAGTCCTTCGTCTGGTACCTGATGTTCGTCGCGTTGCTGATGGGGGTGTTTTCCTACTTCAATCTGGGTCGCGAAGAAGACCCGTCGTTCACCATCAAAACCATGGTGATCCAGACCAAATGGCCGGGCGCGACCCAAGAGGAAACGCTCAAGCAGGTCACCGACCGCATCGAGAAAAAACTCGAAGAGCTGGACTCCCTCGACTACGTGAAAAGCTACACGCGCCCCGGCGAATCGACGGTGTACGTGTACCTGCGCGACACCACCAGTGCCAAGGACATCCCGGAAATCTGGTACCAGGTGCGCAAGAAGATCAACGATATTCGCGGGCAATTTCCCCAAGGCATTCAAGGCCCGGGGTTCAACGACGAGTTCGGTGATGTGTTCGGTTCGGTCTACGCGTTTACCGCCGACGGCCTGACCATGCGCCAGTTGCGCGACTACGTGGAGCAGGCGCGGGCGGAGATTCGCAACGTGCCGGGGCTGGGCAAGATCGAAATGGTCGGCCAGCAGGACGAAGTGATTTACCTGAACTTCTCCACGCGCAAACTCGCCGCGCTGGGCATCGATCAGCGCCAGGTCGTAGAGAGCCTGCAATCGCAGAACGCCGTGACCCCGGCAGGTGTGATCGAGGCCGGGCCGGAGCGGATTTCCGTGCGCACGTCGGGGCAATTCGCCTCGGAGAAAGACCTGGCCGAGGTCAACCTCAAGCTCAACGACCGCTTCTATCGTCTGGCCGACATCGCCGAGATCAGTCGCGGTTACGTCGACCCGGCCACCCCGGAATTCCGTTTCGACGGCAAACCGGCAATCGGTCTGGCGATCGCCATGCAGAAGGGCGGCAACGTCCAGGCGTTCGGCAAGGCGTTGCATGAGCGCATCGATCAAGTCACCGCAGACCTGCCGGTAGGCGTCGGCATCCACACCGTTTCCGATCAGGCCGTGGTGGTGGAAGAAGCTGTTGGCGGCTTCACCAGCGCGCTGTTCGAAGCGGTGATCATCGTCTTGGTGGTGAGCTTTATCAGTCTCGGCGTGCGCGCCGGTCTGGTGGTGGCGTGCTCGATTCCGCTGGTGCTGGCGATGGTCTTCGTCTTCATGGAATACAGCGGCATCACCATGCAGCGGATTTCCCTCGGTGCGTTGATCATCGCCCTCGGCCTGTTGGTGGACGACGCGATGATCACGGTGGAGATGATGGTCACGCGCCTGGAAATGGGCGAGACCAAGGAGCAGGCCGCGACTTACGCCTACACCTCGACCGCGTTCCCGATGCTCACCGGTACGCTGGTGACCGTCGCCGGTTTCGTGCCGATCGGCCTCAACGCCAGCTCCGCTGGTGAGTACACCTACACGCTGTTTGCGGTGATCGCGGTGGCGATGATCGTCTCGTGGATCGTCGCGGTGTTCTTCGCGCCAGTGATCGGCGTGCACATCCTCAGCGCCAACGTGAAACCCCACGCCGCTGAACCAGGGCGCATTGGCCGCGCATTCAACGGCGGTTTGCTGTGGAGCATGCGCAACCGTTGGTGGGCGATCGGTATCACCGTGCTGCTGTTTGCACTGTCGATTTTCTGCATGCGTTTCGTGCAGAACCAGTTCTTCCCGGCCTCGGATCGTCCGGAAATTCTGGTCGACCTGAACCTGCCGCAAAACGCCTCAATCGACGAAACCCGCAAGGCCGTCGACAAGCTCGAAGAAACCCTCAAGGGCGACCCGGACATCGTGCGCTGGAGCACCTACATCGGTCAGGGCGCGATCCGTTTCTACCTGCCACTCGACCAGCAATTGCAAAACCCGTACTACGCGCAACTGGTGATCGTCAGCAAAGGCTTCGAGTCCCGCGAGGCTCTGAGCGCACGGCTGCGTGAGCGTCTGCGCAAAGAGTTCGTCGGCATCGGCAGCTACGTGCAGGCACTGGAAATGGGCCCGCCGGTAGGGCGTCCGATTCAGTACCGGGTCAGCGGCAAGGACATCGATCAGGTGCGCAAGCACGCCATCGACCTCGCCACCGAACTGGACAAAAACTCGCACATCGGCGAGATCATTTACGACTGGAACGAGCCGGGCAAAGTCCTGCGCATCGACATCGCACAGGACAAGGCGCGCCAGCTCGGGTTGTCGTCCGAAGACGTCGCCAACCTGATGAACAGCATCGTCAGTGGCTCGCCGTTGACCCAGGTCGATGACGATATCTACCTGATCAACGTGGTCGGTCGTGCGGTGGATTCCGAACGCGGTACCCCGGAAACCCTGCAGAACCTGCAGATCGTCACACCGAGCGGCACCTCGATCCCGCTGCTCGCATTCGCCACGGTTCGTTATGAGCTGGAGCAACCGCTGGTGTGGCGTCGCGATCGTTTGCCGACCATCACCATCAAGGCTTCGGTGCGCGACGAGATTCAGCCGACCGACCTGGTGAAAATCCTCAAGCCATCGATTGATGCCTTCGCTGAAAAATTGCCGGTCGGCTACAAAGTCGCCACCGGTGGTACGGTCGAGGAGAGCGGCAAGGCCCAAGGCCCGATCGCCAAGGTGTTGCCATTGATGCTGTTCTTGATGGCGACGTTCCTGATGATCCAGTTGCACAGCGTGCAGAAGATGTTCCTGGTGGCGAGTGTCGCGCCGCTGGGGCTGATCGGCGTGGTGCTGGCGCTGGTGCCGACCGGTACGCCGATGGGCTTCGTGGCGATTCTGGGGATTCTCGCGCTGATCGGCATCATCATCCGCAACTCGGTGATTCTGGTCACGCAGATCGATGAATTCGAACGCAAAGGCTATGAGCCGTGGGATGCGGTGGTGGAAGCGACCGAGCATCGACGCCGGCCAATCCTGCTGACCGCTGCGGCGGCGAGCATGGGCATGATCCCGATCGCCCGCGAAGTATTCTGGGGGCCGATGGCCTACGCGATGATCGGCGGGATTGTCGTGGCGACGCTGCTGACGCTGCTGTTCCTGCCGGCGCTGTACGTGGCCTGGTACAAGATTCGCGAGCCGAAAAAAGAAACTGCCTAAGGCAAAAGCAAAAGATCGCAGCCTGCGGCAGCTCCTACATTGAAACGCATTCCAATGTAGGAGCTGCCGCAGGCTGCGATCTTTTGATCTTCAACCAACACGCCGCCAAACGCTGGCCAACCAAGGCTGCTGCTCGCGCGGCAGCCCCGCCGGCCGGAAGTAATGCTCCAGCTCGACAAACCCCGCCGCCGTCAACAACCCCTGCCACGCCGCCAGATCGTGATACGAGCCATAACGCGGCCCGTTCCAGCCCTCACGGTTATCCCCACGCGGATTGGAACTGAACAACACCCCACCGGGTTTTAAAGCGCCATGCAATTGCTTGAGCACCCGCGGCAATTCCTGCAACGGCACATGAAACAGCACCGCATTGGCAAAAATCCCGTCAAAGCGTTCAACCGGGAGATCCAGCTTCAGAAAATCCTGCTGCAACACCTCACAGCCACTGTCCTCACGCGCCATCCGCGCAAATTCCTCAGAGCCATCCAGCCCCACCGCAACGTGACCCATACGCGTAAACGTCTGCAAATCCCGCCCCGGCCCGCAGCCGAAATCCAGAATCGTCAACGGCGCTGAACCCTGAATATGCCGCAGCAGCGCATCGATATTCTGGCTGACATCGTGATCACGTGTGCCTTCACGGAAGTCTTCGGCCACCGAGTTGTAATGGCCGAGGGTGGTGGCGGTGATCTGTTCGAGGTCGGTGGGAGTCTGCTTCATGGTCGGGTGCATGTTCAGGGAGAGATGTGCCGACTATAAGCGAAAAGATCGCAGCCTGCGGCAGCTCCTACAGGCGTTCATCCACGGTCGGCCTCGATCCTGTAGGAGCTGCCGCAGGCTGCGATCTTTTGATCTTGCCTCAATACCCACCTGTTACTTCTTACAGTATCGACCCGATGAAAAAACCTTCAGGCTACCCCTAAGCCTGGAGGACGTTCACAGCCATGAAGGCGACTCAGCACTCACCTCATCCCACCCTGTCCGTCGTCGACCCGCGAGCATTGGCGATTCGCAGCGTTGCCTACTGCCAGCACCCGGACAAACCCGAGGTCGAACCGCGCATCACCCGGCAGATTTTCGATGAGGTGGGGCGCGAAGTGGCGGCGTGGGATCCCCGGTTGTGGGGCGCCGCACCCAAACCGAACATGGCCACCGTATACGGTTTGAGCGGTCAGGTGTTGCTCACGGACAGCGTGGATGCCGGTTGGCAGTTGAGCTTGCTGGAACAGGCGGGATCAACGCTTTCGTTCTGGGATGCACGGGGTACGCAGCGACATTATGAGTACGACACACAACGTCGCTCAGTCTCCGTTACAGAGCAGATGGTCAGCCACCCAGCAAAAATTGTTGAGCGACTAATTTATGGCGACGCCGATGAAGCGCTCGCGCAACACAACCAGTGCGGCCGATTGATCCGCCACGATCATCCCGCAGGTTCGCGGAAATGCCCCAGCTATGGCGTAGCCGGTTCCATATTGACGGTGCAGGAGCGATTCCTTGAGGATCTTGACACACCCGATTGGCCCGTCGATCTCCCGGGGCGCGATGCGCTATTGGAAGAACAGACGTTTACGACTCGATCGGAATTCAATCCCGCAGGGCAATTGCTAAAGCAGATCGACGCTTGCGACAACGTGCAAAGGTTCGGTTACGACATCGCTGGCAGATCTCGCGATGTCTGGCTGCAAATGGCGGGGGAGGCAAAACCGCCGCGAAAACTGGTCAGCGATATTCGTTACAACGCTCAGGATCAGGTTGAATTCGAAACCGCCGGGAACGGCGTTATCGCCCGTGCTGACTATGACGCCAGGGATGGCCGGCTGACTCGGTTGACCGCTGCCATCCACCCTCATAAACCCTTGCTGGATCTGCATTATTGCGTCGATCCGGTGGGCAATATCGTCGAGCTGGAAGACAAGTCCCAACCTGTCACTTACTTCAATAACCAGCGCATTGCTCCGGTCTGTTCTTACCGTTACGACAGTCTTTATGAACTGATCGAAGCCAAGGGCTGGGAGGTCAGCCTGCCAAGTCACGGGCCGGCATTGCCCGAGTTGATTGCGACACCGCTGGATCCTGCTCAGCGCCGCAATTATCTCCAGAAGTTCGTCTACGACAGCGGCGGCAATCTCGTTTCCCGACAGCACAGCGCAACGGCCGGATTTGCGATGTTCACCTCCGGCAACAGCAACCGTAGCCTCGGGCAGCGCAATGATGGTTCGTTGCCAGGAGAGCCGGAAATCAATGCCGGATTCGATAAGTGCGGCAATCAAATTGAATTGAATCGCGGCCAAAATATGGTCTGGAACACTCACAACCAACTGCATGAAGTGGCACTGGTTTCGCGAGAAAACCAACAGCACGATTTTGAGTGTTACCGCTACGATCGGCCGGGTCACCGAGTGCGCAAAGTTTCAGTTGCCAGCGTGGCGGGTCGGGCGCTGCGTAGCCAAGTCCGTTATCTGCCGGGACTGGAGTTGCGGCAGCATAACAATGGTGAAGAACACCACGTCATCAATTTCATCGGCGGGCACAACTCAGTACGGATGCTACATTGGCCCGACGGAACACACCCCGATCAATTGCGCTATGGCCTCAGCGATCATCTGAGTTCCAGCACGCTGGAACTGGATGACGAGGGCGCAATACTGACGTTAGAACACTATTACGCGTTTGGCAGTACGGCCTGCTGGGCAGCAAAAAACGCCTCTGCGGCGAACTACAAAACCCATCGCTATAGCGGCAAGGAGCGTGATTCGACAGGGCTTTATTACTATGGATACCGGTATTACGCGCCTTGGTTGCAACGATGGATAAGCTCGGATCCGATCGCAGATGGGCTTAATTTATTTGCGATGGTCGGGAATGATCCACTTAACTTTGTAGATCCCGACGGTTTGACAAGAGTTGATGCGTACAACCGGTGGAGTTCAGCCTACAACGAGGCTTTATCGCAGTCGGTGGCAGCAAGTGGAGGGGTGCGGGTTCGCACGGTTGCAAAGGGAATAATCTCTGTCGACATCGTCGGAGGCAATGAGTTGTTCAATCGTTTGGGCATTGGATTGACTCGACCGGTACAGGGCGATAGAGCACTTTCTTACCTGTCGATAGCGCCTGCATTGAGGGGGAAAGTGGCGGGTAGCGAACAAGGTTTTTTTCTCCAGCTAGAGCCGGGTCAAGCGATCAAGGCGCAAGCAGGGCTCAAAAGTGCGGGTGCAGTGGCCTATATCAACGGTGGCTTTTTCAATTTTCGGAATGGCGCCAGTGAGTTCATCTCACCCTTTGCCCCGATCGGCCCGACCGTGATCAGTGGGAAAAGGCAGGTTTACGCTCCCATCCCAGCAGATTATCGTAGAAATTATATTGAGCTCCCCATGAGGGATGGTTCGCTAATAAATACGGCGCCCTTGCTTTCCAGCAACGGCGAGGCTGTGTTCACGGAAAAAATGCTGAAGCAGCAAAGATTTCAATTTACCGTCAAGGGCAATCAGCCAGGTAAATTGGGTCATGCCGACTCTCCCAATATCCGCTCGGGCATCAGTTTGCCGAGTACATCAGGCGCAGAACAACGGACACGAATGGCCAGGGGAAATAGCACTGGCAGAACTGCAATGGCTACGGGCTACACCATGCCCGAGTGGTCATTGGTTATGGCTCGACTCGAAGGGATGGGGGGGGGAGGAGGCCATTCGGTGAATCTGGACGGTGGTTATTCCTCTACCCTTGGAGTCGCCGGGGCAAACGGTGAATCGCTCATGCGACGACCCTATGCAAATGAAACGACAAGACCTATTGGAAACTTCCTTGTTTACTATGAAAAGCCACAGTCGCGTGGCCTGTTCAAGAGACTGTTCTCTTGAGTTCGGCATGCGCCGAGCGCCGCGAGCCGTTGATCGTGGGTTAATTCCACCTGTTACTTCTTACAGTATCGGACCGATGAAAAAACCCTCAGGCTACCCCTAAGCCTGGAGGACGTTCACAGCCATGAAGGCGACTCAGCACTCACCTCATCCCACCCTGTCCGTCGTCGACCCGCGAGCACTGGCGATTCGCAGCGTTGCCTACTGCCAGCACCCGGACAAACCCGACGTCGAACCGCGCATCACCCGACAGATGTTCGATGAGGCGGGGCGCGAGGTAGCGGCGTGGGATCCTCGGTTGTGGGGAGCCGCGCCGAAACCGAATCTGAGCACCGTATACGGTTTGAGCGGTCAGGTGTTGCTGACGGACAGCGTGGATGCCGGTTGGCAGTTGAATCTGTGCAATGACGCAGGTTCGCAGCGTTCCTTCTGGGATGAACGGGGTAGCCAATGTCATCGTGAGTTTGATGATTTGCAGCGTCCGGTTGCACTGACGGAGCAAGCCTTTGGTGAGCAGCCTCAGGTGGTTGAGCGCTGGACTTATGCCGATGCCACGGAGAGTTTTGCGCAGCACAATCAGTGTGGGCAACTGATCCGGCATGACGACCCGGGCGGTGGCCAGCTCCTCGGCGATTATGGTTGGTCGGGTGCAGTGCTGGAGGAGTCTCGACGGTTTCTCATTGAGCTGGATGCGCCGGACTGGCCGCTTCTACCGGACGCCCGAGACGAACTTCTCGAAGAAAATGCCTACGTCACCCGATACGCTTTCTATCCAACGGGCGAGGTGCAGCGTCAGATCGATGCAGCGGGTAATACACAAATTTTCCATTTCAACGTGGCAGGAAAATCCTCTGCGACATGGCTTTTGCAATCCGGTGAAGGTCAGCATCCACAGTGTCTTGTCAGCGAAATTCGTTATAACGCACAAGATCAGATCGAAAGTGAAACGGCCGGCAACGGCGTAGTCTCAAGTGCGGATTTCAGTCCTGAGGATGGTCGCCTGCTGAGGCTTTTCGCAGGTGTCGCCGGGCAACAGCCTTTGCAAGATTTGAATTACGCCTACGACCCGGTGGGCAATACTGTCGAGCTCGAAGACAAGTGCCAAACCGTGAGCCACTTCAACGGCCAGCGCATCGAGCCGGTCAGCCGATATCGCTATGACAGCCTGTACCAATTGGTCGAAGCCAAAGGCTGGGAGGTCAGCAAACCGAGCCATGGCCCGGCGCTACCCGATCTGCTGCCTTTGCCGATGGATCCCGCTCAGCGGCGCAACTACACCCAGACGTTTGCTTACGACGCGGCAGGCAACCTGATCACGCGGCATCACAGTAGCGCGCCTGGGTTTTCGATGTTCACTTCTGCGCGCAGCAATCGGAGTCTGGCGCAGCTTGACGATGGATCCCTGCCGGGAGAGGCGCAGATAACGCTGGGGTTTGATGCGGCGGGTAATCAGCTGGAATTGCAGCGTGGGCAACCCATGGCGTGGAATGTGCGCAATGAGTTGAGTCGGGTAACGTTGGTACAGCGTGGGGCCGAGGCGGATGACTGTGAGTGTTATGTCTACGATCAGCCGGGGCATCGGTTGCGTAAGACGCAAATCAGTCGGGCATCCGGGCAAACCCTGACAACAGAAGTGCGTTATCTGCCGGGTCTTGAGATTCATTGCGAAGTCGGCGGTGTAGAGCGGCATGTAGTCAGTGTCGACGCCGGGCGGAACCACGCGCGATTACTGCATTGGCCCGAAGGTGCTGAAAGCGATCAATGGGGTTACAGCCTCGGTGATCATCTTGGTTCCAGCTCGATGGAGTTGGATGAGCGCGCGGGGGTATTAAGCCAGGAACACTATTACGCGTTCGGCGGTACGGCATGCTGGTCTGGCAAGAGTGATTTGGCAACGAAGTACAAATCTTTCCGTTATTCGGGCAAGGAGCGTGATGCGAGCGGCCTTTATTATTATGGGTATCGATATTTTGCGCCGTGGTTACAACGTTGGATATCGCCTGACCCCGTGGGCACTGCAGAAGGAGTCAACTTGTTTTTGTTCGTAAAGAATGGAGTCATGTCATATAAAGATAACAATGGATTAGCGCGAGATAACGTGACGGATTCCTTGATGTTGAGTGCTGAACGCGCCAGTTTTGATGTTGATGGAGCAAGGAGAACGTTTAGATCGTTAAGTGCGTTGTCGAATCTAAGGAACGAAAACCATACCAAAGAAAAATTTGTGAGTTTGGTGAGAATTATAATTGAGAGGAATAAAGAGTTTAAGAGTCTGGGAGCGTTTGTATTCGGTTCTGATGTAAAAACGCCTGCCGACGGCGCTTTTTTTTGGAATGGAAATGGTGTAGATGCAGCTGGAAATGCCATCAGTGCGATGTACACAGCGCAGTTTATAGCTCAGAGGGCGAGAGGGATGACTGTCGAAATGACGCACGGTGGAGGTCAGTTAAATATATATAAAAACCCGAGCTTTACGAATGTTAGCCATTATGCTTCAGGCTATATGTATCTAAATGAGCGTTTCAATTACATGGATTCGCCAACGGCAAGGGGCGATTTGCTTGCTAAAGGTGCTTCGATGGCGGGCGTGGGCGTTCGAACAACACTTGGAGAAATATTTTTTCGTACCAATGAAAATCCTTTGAACGCACCTCATAGTTGTGTTGCAGGTGCATTGTGGGATGTGATTTCTATTAGATTTGCTCGCGCAGCAACGGGTGTGGTGAATGTAATTCATGCCGCCCCATCGAATGACCCATATTTCAGCGGTGCAGTTTATAAAAGAAGTACTTGGTTTACGAGAGAAAGAGTAGCTATGCAACAAGAGGCAAAAACCAGGATCGTTGAGCGTTTCTCTGAAAATCTTAAAACTTGGGAGTTGAAACGATTCGGATCCGGTACGCCATGAATTGGCGCCGGGAAAATGTAAGTCGGCCATTGGTAAGAGGAGTGTTCGCGCCTGATTGCGGGATTCTGCAGTCGCATCGTCAATGAATGACAGAAACACACGAGCATCCAGGCGCGACAAGAACTCCCAACAAAGTGGTTGAGCTCACCGCTTATTCAACCCCCGAGCCAACCGATCCCCACCCAACTGAATCACCGCCACCAACGCCACCAGCAACACAATCACCGTCAGCATGATCTGGCTATCAAACCGCTGATACCCGTAGCGATAAGCGATATCCCCCAACCCGCCCGCACCAATCGCCCCGGCCATCGCCGATGAGTTGATCATCGTCACCAGCGTAATCGTGAACCCGCCGACAATCCCCGGCAGCGCTTCCGGCAACAGCACATGCCAGACAATGTGCCAACGCCGGCACCCCATCGCCTGCGCGGCTTCGATCAAACCATGATCAACCTCACGCAAACTCACTTCAGCAATCCGTGCAAAGAACGGCGTCGCCGCAATCGTCAGCGGCACAACCGCCGCCCAGACTCCGTACGTAGTGCCGACAATCAACCGGGTAAACGGAATCAGCGCGACCATCAGAATCAGAAACGGGATCGAGCGGAACAGGTTCACGAAGGCGCCCAACGCACGGTTCAACAGCGGCGCTTCGTAGATGCCGCCCTTGTCGCTGGTGACCAGAATCACCGCCATGGGAATCCCCACCAGCAGCGCGATCAGCGACGACACGCCGACCATCAGGAACGTGTCGATAAACCCCTGCAACAAGCGATCAAACCACATAACCCACCACCTCCACTCGTTGCGCCCACGGTGCGGCGCGCTCGCGCAATTGCTCGGCGCTGAACGCTGAGCCGCTGACGGCCAATAACAGTTGCCCCAGTGCGTGCCCCTGAATCCGTTCGACGCCACCCTGCAACAATTTCACCCGGCCACCGAGGGCTGTAAAAAGTGCCGCCAGATCCGG
Source organism: Pseudomonas sp. P1.31 (assembly GCF_001269815.1). Classification (NCBI taxonomy): domain Bacteria; kingdom Pseudomonadati; phylum Pseudomonadota; class Gammaproteobacteria; order Pseudomonadales; family Pseudomonadaceae; genus Pseudomonas; species Pseudomonas sp. P1.31. Next base: position 145,998 of record NZ_LHVN01000002.1, read on the forward strand.
TTCGTCGCTGGCACTGCCGGTGAACTGCAAACGCAGCACCACAGCCGCGTCGGAGGAGGGCGACTGCGGGTGCAAACGGCTCTGTAATTCTTCCGGCAGCGCGTGTTGCAGCGGCGCGAGCAAGGTCTGGCTGACCTCGTGTTGCGGATTGCCGAACACTTCCCACACCGGGCCTTGTTCGACGACGCGGCCGTGTTCAAGCACGACGACGCGGTCGCAAATTTCGCGGATGACTGCCATCTCGTGAGTGATCAGCACGATGGTCAGGCCCAGGCGTTGGTTGATCTCGCGCAGCAGGCCGAGGATCGACTGGGTGGTCTCTGGATCGAGCGCCGAGGTGGCCTCGTCGCAGAGCAGAATATCCGGGTCATGCACCAGCGCGCGGGCGATGCCGACGCGCTGTTTCTGGCCACCGGAAAGCTGCGCCGGATAGGCCTTGTGTTTTTCTTGCAGGCCGACCAGTTCGAGCAATTCGCGTACCTTTTTCTCGCGTTGCTCTTTCGGTACGCCAGCGACTTTCAGCGGCAGTTCGACGTTCTGCCAAACGGTCTTGGCCGACATCAGATTGAAGTGCTGAAAGATCATGCCGATGCGTCGGCGCAGCGCCACGAGACGGTCTTCATCGAACTCGCCGATGTCGACCTGATCGATCAGCACGCGCCCCGACGTCGGTTGTTCCAGACGATTGATGGTGCGGATCAGCGACGACTTGCCGGCGCCGCTGCGACCGATGATGCCGAACACTTCACCGCGCTGAATCGCCAGATCAATGCCCTGCAGCGCCGCGACCGAGCCTTGTCGACCGTTGTAGGTTTTGCCCAGCCCGATGAAGCGCACATGAGCGCGATTCAGTTCCGGATGCAGTTCGGTTTTTTCAGCATTGTGTGGCTCTGGAATTTCCAGTCGCCGTTGGATCGCGGCCGTCATGCTCAGCTTTCCCAACCGGCTTGATACAGCTTGCCGTGGGCCTTATCCAGCGCAGCGCGAACGGCTGGCGAATGCTGGTAGATGTCGACGAATTTGATCAGGCGCGGATCGGTTTTGCTCTTCGGCTGGATGACGAACTGGATCACGTATTCCTTGTGGTCGAGACCGTCGAACAGCAACGCCGAACCGGCATCGAAAGTCTTCGCTAAACGAATGTAGGCCGGGTAGCCCTGCACCAGATCTGCATCGTCATAAGCGCGCACCAGTTGCACCGCTTCGACTTGCAGGATTTTGATTTTCTTCGGGTTGGCGACGATGTCGTCTTCGGTGGCTTTGTAACCGACGCCCGGTTTCAGGGTGATCAAACCAGCCTTGGCCAGCAGCTGCAAACCGCGACCGCTGTTGATCGGATCGTTGGCGATGGCGACGCTGGCGCCTTCTGGCAGCTCGTCGAAGCTTTTGTATTTTTTCGAGTAGAGGCCGACGTTGTTGATGATCCCCGGGGCGAACGGCACCAGGTCAAAACCGGCGGCGGCCTTGGCGTTTTCGAGGAACGGGATGTGCTGGAAGTAGTTCACGTCGATGTCGCCGGCGGCGAGGCTGACGTTGGGTGCGATCCAGTCGGTGAACTCCACCAGCTCGACTTTGAGGCCTTGTCTGGAGGCTTCTTCGACGGCGGCTTCCAGCGGGATGGCGAAGGCGGCGGTGGTGCCGACTTTTAGCGGGGCGTCGGCGGCGAAGATTGTCGAGCTGAACAGGCCGAGGGCCAGGGCCAGTGCTTTGACTGGGAGGGACAGGAGTTTTTTGGTCATGGTGGTTTTCCAGTCAGTGCATAGATTTTTGGTGTCTGGTAGGGCCTCTTCGCGAGCAAGCTTTGCTCCTACGGGGATCGTGGTGCCTTGTAGGAGCAAATCTTGCTCGCGAAGCTTTTAATGCCGGTACGAAGAACCGGTATGTTGCTCAGGCAGTTGCGCCGCACCGTGAAACAGCTTCTCGCGCAAGCTGCCGCTGTCGTACGCGGTCTTGTACGACCCACGCCGCTGCAACTCGGGAATCACCAGCTCAATAAAATCGACATAGCTTTCCGGCGTGACAATCCGCGTCAAATTGAAACCATCAAGGCCGGTCTCAGCGATCCACGATTCCAGCTCATCCGCGACTTGCTCAGGCGAACCGACCACGGTGATGTAGCGGCCACCGAGGGCGTGCTGGTCGAGCAATTTGCGTCGCGTCCAGTCGTTGTTCTGCAGGTTTTTCGTCGCCGATTGAATGGCGTTGCTCTTCACGTACTGGATCGGTTCGTCGATTTCGTACTGAGAAAAGTCGATGCCGGTCGATGCAGAAAAATGCGCCACGCCGGCCTCGGCACTCGCGTAACTCAGGTACTCGGCATGCTTGGCCCACGCCGCTTCTTCGGTCGCGCCGACGATCACGTTGAGGCCCATGAACACCTTGATGTCCTCAGGATAGCGCCCCGCCTCAACGGCGCTGGCGCGCACCTTGTCGACCTGAACCTTGGTCGATGGCTTGTTCTGACCGCTGATGAACACGCACTCGGCGTGACGCCCGGCAAAGAGCAAACCGCGATCGGAACTGCCGGCCTGAAACAACACCGGCGTGCGCTGCGGTGACGGCTCGCAGAGGTGATAACCCTCGACCTGATAGAACTCGCCCTTGTGCTCGACCTTGTGCACTTTCTCCGGCTGCGCGTAAATCCGCTGCTCGCGATCATTGAGCACCGCGCCGTTTTCCCAGCTGCCTTCCCAGAGTTTGTAGAGCACTTCCAGATACTCGTCGGCCTGATCATAACGACGGTCATGCTCGACTTGTTCGCTGAGGCCCATGGCTTTGGCGGCGCTGTCGAGGTAGCCGGTGACGATGTTCCAGCCGACACGGCCGCGACTCAGATGATCGAGCGTCGACATGCGCCGGGCGAACAGATAGGGCGGCTCGTAGGTGAGGTTCGCGGTGAGACCGAAGCCGAGGTTTTTGGTCACGGCGGCCATGGCTGAAACCAGCAGCAGCGGGTCGTTGACCGGCAACTGGATCGACTCTTTCAGCGGCACATCGACCGAGTTCTGATAGACGTCGTACACACCGACGATGTCGGCGATGAACAAACCATCGAACAGGCCGCGCTCCAGCAATTGCGCCAGTTCCGTCCAGTACTCAATAGTGTTGTAGCGCGTCGAGGTGTCGCGCGGGTGCGTCCACAAGCCGTGGTTGATGTGGCCGATGCAGTTCATGTTGAACGCGTTGAGCAGGATCTTCTTTTTCGCCGCGCTCATCAGATCGTCCCTCGCAGTGGAGGGTTTTCATCGTTGAGGTAATAGTTGCCGACGGCGTGATATTTCCAGCGCACCGGGTCGTGCAGGGTGTGCACGCGGGCGTTGCGCCAATGACGGTCGAGACCGTGCTCAATCAGCGTGGCCTGACTGCCGGCCAATTCGAACAATGTGCTGCCGGCGGCTAGGGAAATTTCAGTGCTGATCGCGCGGGCTTCGGCGACAGCAATCGATGCCGCAGCGACGGTTTCGGCATTGCTCTCGGCTTGTGCGGCGTCGAGAAATTCGCCGGCGCGTTCGAGCAAGGCTTCGGTGGCGTGCAGACGAATACTCAAGTGGCCGAAGCTCTTCAGCGTCAGCGGATCTTCGGTGGCTTTGTCGTTGCCGGAATCGATCCATGGCCGGGTTTTGCTGCGCACAAAGTGCAGCGCGTCATCGTACGCGGCGCGGGCGATGCCGGTGTCGATGGCGGCGTGAAGGATCTGCGCCAACGGGCCAACCGTGGTCGGACGTTCGAAGGCGCTTTGAAATGGGATCACGTCTTCAGCAGCGACGTAGACGTCTTCAAACACCACCGAGCCGCTGCCGGTGGTGCGCTGACCAAAACCGCTCCAGTCGTCGATCACGCTCAGCCCTTGGCTGTCACGCGGGACGAACGCCAGTTGCTGCACACCGTTTTCATCGACGACCGAGGTCGGGATGCGCTGCGCGTAAATCGCGCCGGTCGCATAGAACTTGCGACCGTTGATGCGATAACCGTCGCCGTCGCGTTTGAGGCTGGTGACGCGGTCGTGAGCGGTTTTGGTGCCCAGTTCCGCCAGTGCATTACCGAAACGCTGGCCGGCGAGTACTTCGGCGTACAGCCGTTGTTTTTGCGCGTGGCTGCCGTTTACCCGCAGCACTTCCAGTGCATAAAAATGGTTCTGTGGAATCTGCCCGAGCGAGCCGTCGGCCTGAGCGATCAGGGCGATGACTTTGGCCAGGGTGACGTTGGACACGCCAGCGCCACCGTATTCCTTCGGCACGCTGATGCCCCACAGACCGGAGCGTGAAAATACATCGAGCTCCGGCAGTGGCAAGCGTCGTTCGCGGTCGCGCACGGCGCTGTCGCGTTTGAAGTCTTCGGCCAGGTCGCTGGCGACGATCAGGGCTTGTTCATCGCTGGTGATGACCGCGACGTGATGGGAAAAAGTCATAGGTTTCTCCATTGCACTTGAGAAAGTGTGCGGTCGTCAGATCCAGGAATGGCGAGCAGGCAAAGTACCGTTGAGGCGATAGGCGCCGACCGCGTGATATTTCCAGCGCACCGGGTCGTGCAGCGTGTGCACGCGGGCGTTGCGCCAGTGACGGTCGAGGTTGAATTCGGCGAGGGTCGCGCGGCTGCCCGCGAGTTCGAACAGTTTTTCGCTGGCGATTAGAGAGATTTCTGTGGTCAGCACTTTCGCTTCGGCCACGGCAATCGAAGCGCGCGCGGCGGATTCGGCGGTGAGCGGTGCTGCGTGCACCTGATCGAGCACTTTGCCGGCCGTGCGCAACAGCGCTTCGGCGGCGTGCAGTTCGATTTTCAGTTTGCCGATGTCGGCGATCACATAGAGGTCATCACTGGCCCGCTCGACCTTGGCATCGATCCATGGCCGTGCACGGGTTTTGACGAAATCGATAGCGTCGTCGATGGCGCCACGGGCGATACCGGCGTCGATCGCCGCTTGAATCAGCTGCGACACCGCACCTTGGGTGTTGGGGATTTCGTTGATCTTCCAGTTGTCGACGACCAGGCTCGATTCGACGCGAACGTTGTTCAGCAAAATCGTGCCGCTGGCGGTAGTGCGCTGACCGAAGCCCGACCAGTCATCGACGATGCGCAAACCCGGGGTGCCGCGACGGACGAAGGCCAGCACTTGCTTGCCGTCATCGTTGAGCGCTTTGACTGCGACCCAGTGCGCGAACAGTGCGCCGGTGGAGTAAAACTTCTGGCCATTGATCACGTAATCGTCGCCGTCGGCGGTGATCCGCGCTTTCAATTCCAGGGTGTTTTTGGTGCCGCGTTCCGGGCCGGCATTGCCGATGCGCCAGCCTTCCAGAACGCTCTGGAACAGCTGTTTTTTCTGCGCTTCGGTGGCGCTGCCGAGCACCAGATTGATGATGCCGAACTGGTTTTGTGGAATCTGTCCCAGCGCCGGGTCGGCGGCGGAAATGATCGCGAACACCTCGGCCAGGGTGACGAATGAAACCTGCGGGCCACCGTATTCGCGCGGGATGGCGATGCTGCCTAAACCACTGCGGGTGAACTGCTCGATTTCCGACCACGGCAGCTTGCGCTGACGGTCGCGTTTGGCGGCCTGCAGGCGGGCAACTTGCGCCAGCTCATGGGCGGCCTTGATGGCTTGTGCGTCGTTGCGCAAAACCTGCGCGGGCAACATCAACGGGGCGATGTCCAGATCCGACTGGACGTTTGCGTCTGCCAGACTGGACATCAGTGCCGCTCCTTGGCTGCACGCAATGCCCTGGCGATCTGCACTGGGGTGATTGTGTTCCGGACCATACTACCTACCTCACATCTTATGAAAAACGCCGCAAAAGTGCGGCGAACGAAAGAATGTCCGGTGGTCCGGTTCATATACCCTAAGCGTGTATAAATATTAAATAAACTAACTTTTAGGAATATGTATAGAAGGGGTGATGGTCGGGTTGGTTACTTGATTTTGATATTGACGCTGTCATTGTGGTGAGTGCTTTTGTGGTGAGGGGATTTATCCCCGATGGGGCGCGCAGCGGCCCTGCTTCTAAAATTAAAAAGCAGGGGCTGCTGCGCAGCCCATCGGGGATGAATCCCCTCACCACAGAATCCCCTCTCTCTTGGAGATGTGGGCTAAGGCTTGCGTGACTCTGCGGCTTTGAGCTCCGGCTTCAGCGGCACTTTCAGATAAGGATTCGCGCATCCAATCTTCAATGTCCGTGGCGGTGCCCAGCGCGAGTTGTTGCCCACCCGATCAATCACGCAGTACGTCACGTCCAGGCGCAAATCCTCACCCGCTTCGACAATCACCGCCGGCGGCACCCACACCTGAATCGCCCGCCCGACATCGGCCGCCGTGACTGCCGGCAGATCCATGCGCACATCGCCCCAGCGCAAGGTGATTTCGTCGTCCTCGGCCATGTTCACGTAAGGCTCGATGGTCAGCGGCACGCCGCGTTTGATCTGGTTCGGGTTCACGCCCTGGCGGCGAATAGTGTCGGGCAGGGTGACGGGTGCCAATTGCTGGTTTTCGTCTCCAGACAGCGCTGGGGGCTGGCCGCCCGGGCAATCGAGTTTGACCTGCACCCGCGTCGCCGCCGACAGCGCCGGGCCTTGGCCAACCTGCATGAGCCGGTAATGAATGCTCGCCGTACCGTCGACGATAAAACTCTCCGGCACACGCAGACTGACGGCCTCGCCCACCTCGTCGCGGGTGAGTACACGGGAGGCGACGTAGCAGCGATTCCAGAACAGTTCGATCAGATCGCCGGCGTCCATGCCGGGGTAGGGCGCCACCTCGATCAGCAGGTGTGCAGCGGCAGACAGGTTGATGCCGGTTTTTTGCGCGGACGCGAGGATCGGCGCCGCCAGTTCGGGGGTGTTCGAAGTGCGAGTCATCGGTTTCTCTCCTTGAAGCCTTGCAGCGAAGTCCGTTTCTGAAAAACAAAAGGCGTGAATTGCCAGGCAATACAACAGCGAACTTCTGTTGCGTCAGAATGCTGGTTGATTGAACTAATAAACGTCGGTTGGCGACTAGATAAGAGCGTGCGGGAAGTGGAGTCAATAGAGGCGTTAAGCTAATCCGTGAATTACGAATTAATCAGAACCTTCCTACGCTTGCGAGGCATTCTGCCTAGGAGGATTGGCGAATGAGACCACGATTATTCGGGCGTTTTGCCGGTTTCGAGGGCGAGACTGTTTGAACCCAATCATGGTTTGAGCAGGGTTTTCTATTGATATGTGTCTGTTGCAGAACATATAAGTGCACTGCATTTAGGGTGTTTGTTATTGCAGAAAGTTTATTCAGCGGGATAAGCGTAACTTCCATCCATGGAAGTTATCGTTTAATGCATTGAACAGATTCAGGCGTGATTCAGAAACTTGCTGAGAAACTGTTTGGTGCGTTCCTCTTTAGGGTTGGCAAACAACGCTTTGGCTTCGCCTTGTTCGACGATCACGCCTTTGTCGAAAAACACCACACGGTTGGCCACGTCGCGGGCAAAACCCATTTCGTGAGTCACGATAACCATGGTGCGTTTCTCTTCGGCGAGACCACGAATGGTCGCCAGCACTTCACCCACCAGTTCCGGATCGAGGGCTGAAGTCGGCTCGTCGAACAGGATCACTTCTGGCTCCATCGCCAGCGCCCGGGCAATCGCCACACGCTGTTGCTGACCGCCAGACAGACGACGCGGATAAGCGTCCTCTTTGCCCGCCAGACCGACCTTGGCCATCAGCTTTTTGCCCAGGGCAATGGCGGCGTCGCGTGGCATCTTCTTGACCACGACCGGGCCTTCGATGACGTTTTCCAGCGCGGTGCGGTGCGGGAACAGATTGAAGTTCTGGAACACGAAACCCACGTGCTGGCGCAAATTGCGCACCAGACCCTGCTGCTGGTTCAACGGGCGGCTGGTATCGATTTCGATATCGCCGACCTTGATCCTGCCGCTAGTCGGTTGTTCAAGAAAGTTCAGGCAACGCAGGAACGTCGTTTTCCCCGAACCGCTGGGGCCGATGATCGCGACGACTTCGCCTTCCTTGACCTCGAGGTCGATGCCGTTGAGCACGACCTGACCCTTGAATTGCTTGGTCAGTTTTTCCACGACAATCATCGCGTCAGGACTCCTGGTCGTGCCGATTGACCCGCTCTTCCAACTTGTTCTGGAAGTGCGAAAGCACCGTGGCCAGAATCCAGTAGATCAGCGCGGCGGCAAGATACATGGTGAAGACTTCGAAAGTCCGGGCGGTAATCAATTGCGCCTGACGGAACAGCTCCGGCACCTGAATGGTGGCGGCCAATGCCGTGTCCTTGACCAGCGAGATGAAGCTGTTGCCCAGCGGCGGCAGCGCCGTGCGCATTGCTTGCGGCAGGATGGCCCGACGCAAGGTTTGCGCGCGGGTCATGCCGATGCTCGCAGCAGCTTCCCACTGACCACGCTCGATCGAACCGATCGCGGCGCGCAGAATTTCACAGGCGTACGCGGCCATGTTCAGCGAGAAGCCGATCAGCGCTGCGGGTAACGGATCCAGTTCGATTCCCAGTTGCGGGAAGCCGTAATAGATCACGAACAACTGCACCAGCAGCGGCGTCCCGCGAAAGAACGACACATACACGCGCGCCAGCCAGCTCACTGATTTGAAGCGCGACAGGCGCATCAACGCCAGGCCGAAGCCCAGCAGCAAGCCGAAGAACATCCCGCCGAGGCTGAGGACGACCGTGTAGTACGCGCCCTTGAGCAGAAAGGGCGCGGAGTCCAGCAACAGCGCCGATGTCTCGGCGAGTTGCTGGCTCAACTGCGGGAAGTGCGCTTCGAATTGAAATCCAACTTCCATTATTTAGTGACGTCTGCGTTGAAGTACTTCTCGGACAGCTTCTTCAACGTGCCGTCAGCACGCAGTTCGTCGATGGCCTTGTTCACGGCAGCCAGCAGTTCCGGCTCACCTTTACGCAGGGCAACACCGGCTTCCTGACGGGAGAAGGCTTCACCGGCGGCGACGGTTTTCGGGGCTTTCTTGGCGTATTCCAGCGCGGCCAGACGGTCGATCAGGATGGCGTCGGTGCGACCGTTGTTGAGGTCGGCGAACTTGGTCGGATCATCATCGTAAGTGCGCACGTCAGCGCCCGGCACGTTGGCGCGAACCCATTGTTCGTAGTTGGTACCCAGGCCCACACCGACTTTTTTGCCGGACAGGTCAGCGGCGGTCTTGATGTTCAGTGCGGACTCTTTGCTCTTCAGCACCAGCGCCTGAATACCGGAAACGGTGTACGGCTCGGAGAAGTCATACTTCTTTTTGCGCTCGTCGGAGATGGTCACCTGGTTGACCACAACGTCCAGACGCTTGGATTCCAGCGCGGCGAGGATGCCATCCCATTTGGTCGGCTGGATCTTCGCTTTGACGCCGAGTTTTTGCGCGATCGCTTCCGAGAGCTCGACTTCGAAACCGGACAGTTTGCCGTCGGCATCGACGAAGCTGAACGGAGGGTAAGTGCCTTCCAGGCCGACGTTGATAACGCCTTTGTCCTTGATCTGTTGCAGCTGCTCACCGGCCACTGCCTGGCTGATCAGACCGGCGCTCAGCGCCAGACCCAGTGAACCCACCAGCAGATTGCGACGTAGTGCGGAAAAATTCATGACGAGCCCCTGTGTTTTCTTATGGAAGACGCTAAAGGAAAGTTGGCGAATTCGTGATTCGTGCGCCTGCGTTATCGTGCCCTAAAGCAGCTTATGCGTCTTGCGCGAAATTCGCCTGCGGCGAGACTATAAGATGTCTGCGTTAGACTTGAAAATACTTAATATCTAATTTGTTAGATCTTATTTGAATATGGCTTCTCTTTAGAAAAGATCGCAGCCTGCGGCAGCTCCTACA
>NZ_LHVN01000020.1:0-100323 GCF_001269815.1 Pseudomonas sp. P1.31
GAGACTGATCATCCGCAAAACTCAGAACATTTTATATTTAATACATATATTTCAAAGACTTAGATATCTGGCACGCATCTAGCTATACCCTCTCCCACACCGCACCACCCACAAAAATAACAACTCCGGAGAGACACACCATGAGTGTGATCATTGCCTTGGCAGCCCTCGCGCTGCTGATGCTCGCCGCTTACCGTGGCTACAGCGTTATCCTTTTTGCCCCGATCGCCGCCCTCGGCGCCGTCCTGCTCACCGACCCTTCCGCTGTCGCCCCTGCGTTCACCGGGGTGTTCATGGAGAAAATGGTCGGGTTCATCAAACTCTATTTCCCTGTATTTCTGCTCGGCGCCGTGTTCGGCAAGCTGATCGAACTGTCCGGTTTCTCACGTTCGATCGTCGCCGCCGCGATCAAACTCCTCGGCACCAAACAGGCGATGCTGGTCATCGTACTGGTCTGCGCCCTGCTCACTTACGGCGGCGTTTCGCTGTTCGTGGTGGTGTTTGCCGTTTACCCGTTTGCGGCGGAGATGTTCCGCCAGAGCAATATTCCCAAACGGCTGATTCCGGCGACCATCGCCCTCGGCGCGTTTTCCTTCACCATGGACGCCCTGCCCGGCACCCCGCAAATCCAGAACATCATCCCCAGCACCTTCTTCAACACCACCGCGTGGGCCGCGCCTTGGCTGGGTCTGATCGGTACGATTTTCGTGTTCTGCGCCGGCATGCTGTTTCTGCAGCGTCAGCGCAACAAGGCGCAACGGGCTGGCGAAGGTTACGGCACCGAACTGCGTAACGAACCGGAGACTGCTGAAGATCTGAAGCTGCCTAATCCGTGGATCGCGCTGTCGCCGCTGCTCGCGGTGGGCATCATGAACCTGCTGTTCACCCAGTGGATTCCGCAGTGGTACGGCAAGACTCACAGCCTCGCGTTGCCGGGCATGGCCACGCCGGTCACCACCGAAATCGCCAAATTGACGGCGATCTGGGCGGTTCAGGCCGCATTGCTGGTTGGCATTCTGATGGTGCTCGCCTTCGGCTTTAAAGCGATTCGCAGCAAACTTGCCGAAGGCAGCAAAAGTGCGGTCAGCGGTGCGTTACTGGCGGCGATGAACACTGCTTCGGAATACGGCTTTGGTGCGGTGATCGCGTCCCTGCCTGGTTTTCTGGTGCTGGCGGACTGGCTCAAAGGCATTCCCAATCCGCTGGTCAATGAAGCGATTACCGTGACCCTGCTGGCCGGTATCACCGGCTCTGCTTCCGGCGGCATGAGCATTGCGTTGGCGGCGATGTCCGAGCAATTTATCGCAGCGGCGCATGCGGCGAATATTCCGCTGGAAGTGCTGCACCGCGTGGCCGCGATGGCCAGTGGCGGCATGGACACGCTGCCGCACAACGGCGCGGTGATCACACTTTTGGCGGTCACCGGCCTGACCCACCGTGAAGCCTATAAAGACATTTTCTGTATTACGCTGATCAAGACCCTCGCGGTTTTCGTAGTGATCGGCACTTTCTACGCCACTGGCATTGTGTGAGGTATTCATGACCACTCTTACGGGCAAGACCGCACTGGTTACAGGTTCCACCAGCGGCATCGGTCTGGGCATCGCGCTGAGCCTGGCCAAGGCCGGCGCCAATCTGATTCTCAACGGCTTCGGTGATGCTTCCGCCGTGATTGCCGAAGTCGGCCAGTTCGGCGGCAAGGTCGGCCATCACCCCGCCGATGTCAGCGACCCGGTGCAGATCGCCGACATGATCGCCTACGCCGAGCGCGAGTTCGGTGGCGTGGACATTCTGGTCAACAATGCCGGCATCCAGCATGTCGCGGCGGTAGAAGAGTTTCCGGTGGAGCGCTGGGATTCGATTATTGCGATCAATCTGTCGTCGGTATTTCACAGCACTCGCCTGAGTTTGCCGGGTATGCGCGCCAAAGGTTGGGGCCGGATCATCAACATTGCGTCCGTGCACGGCCAGGTCGGCTCGACGGGCAAAGCGGCGTATGTTGCGGCCAAGCATGGCGTGATTGGTTTGACCAAAGTGGTCGGCCTGGAAACCGCGACCAGTAACGTCACCTGCAACGCGATCTGCCCGGGCTGGGTGTTGACGCCGCTGGTGCAGAAGCAGATCGATGATCGCGCGGCCAAGGGTGTTGATCCACAGCAGGCGCAGCACGATTTGCTGGCCGAAAAGCAACCGTCGCTGGAGTTTGTGACGCCGCAGCATCTGGGTGAGCTGGTGCTGTTTTTGTGCAGTGAGGCAGGCAGCCAAGTACGTGGGGCGGCATGGAATATTGATGGTGGCTGGCTAGCGCAGTGACCCTGTAGGAGTGAGCCTGCTCGCGATGGCAGTGTCTCAGTCGACAAATGTGTGACTGCGATTGAGCCATCGCGAGCAGGCTCACTCCTACAGTTAGCGGTCTATTACCTGAACATCGTTTGCGAACACCAAAACAAGAGGCAATCCATGTCCGACATCCTCTGGCAACCCGACGCTACCCGTATCGCCCAATCGCGGATGGACACCTTCCGCCGCTCGATCAATCAGCGTCATGGCTTGCACCTCGACAGCTACGCCGACCTGCACCAATGGAGCGTCGAGCAGCGCCCTGAATTCTGGCAAGCCATCGTTGATTTCTTCGATATCCGCTTCCATACGCAACCTGATGCGGTGCTGCGTGAAGGCGCAAAAATGCCCGGCGCGGAATGGTTTCCGGGCGCCACATTGAATTTCGCCGAGCACCTGCTGCGCCGTCGCGACGATGCCGTCGCCGTTGTTGCGGTGGCTGAAAATGGCCAGCGTGAACAACTGACCTGGGCCGAACTGGCGCAACAGGTCGCCGGATTTCAAGCCAGCCTGCAAGCCGCCGGGGTCGTCAGCGGCGATCGTGTTGCCGCATGTATGCCCAACACCTGGCAGACGCTGGTGGCGATGCTGGCCACCACCAGTCTCGGTGCCATCTGGTCGTGCTCATCGCCCGATTTCGGTACCCATGGCGTGATTGATCGTTTCGGGCAGATTGAACCGAAAGTATTGATCACCTGCGCGGGCTACCGATATGCCGGTAACGAAATCGACCAGACCTCCAAGCTCAATGAAATCCTCGAACAGTTGCCGACGTTGCAACAGTTGATTGTCGTACCGTACGCGCGACCACATACCCGCGCCGAGGATTACCACACCCAGGCAAACGTCACGCTATGGGATGACTTTTACGTGACTGGCGGCGAGCCGTTTTTTATACCGGTGCCTTTCGCCCATCCGCTCTACGTGTTGTATTCCAGCGGCACCACCGGTGTGCCGAAATGCATCATCCACGGTACCGGCGGCGTTTTGCTGCAACACGTTAAAGAACATGGCCTGCACGTCGATCTAGGTTCCGGCGACCGTTTGTTCTACTACACGACCTGCGGCTGGATGATGTGGAACTGGCTGGTGTCCGCGCTGGCGGTCGGCAGCGCGGTGGTCTTGTACGACGGCTCACCGTTTCAGCCCGACAACGAACGCTTGCTGGATTTGATTGACGATGAACGCATCAGCGTGTTCGGCACCAGCCCGAAATTTCTTGCCGCGCTCGAAAGCAACGGTGTAAAACCCCGCGAGAGCCACGATTTGAGCAGCCTGAAAACGTTGCTTTGCACTGGCTCGGCACTGGCGCCACGCAGTTACGACTTCGTCTACCGCGACGTCAAACCCGACGTGTGCCTGAGCTCCATGTCCGGGGGTACCGACATTGTTTCGTGCTTCGTCAACGGCAATCCAATGTCGCCCGTACGCCGTGGCGAAATGATGGGCAAGAGTCTGGGAATGGCAGTCGAAGTGTGGAACGACGATGGCCAAGCGGTGATCGGCGAAAAAGGTGAGTTGGTGTGTACCCGCCATTTCCCGGCGATGCCCATTGGCCTTTGGAATGATCCGGATGGCGAAAAACTGCGGCAGTCCTATTTCAATCTGTTTCACGGTGTTTGGGCGCAGGGTGATTACGCTGAAGAGTTGCCCCACGGAGCGATGTTGATTCACGGTCGATCGGACGCGGTGCTTAATCCCGGCGGCATGCGGATAGGCACTGCAGAAATCTATCGCCAAGTCGAAAAAGTCTCTGAAGTACTGGATAGCGTGGTCATCGGCCAACAATGGCAGGACGATGTGCGAGTCGTACTGTTTGTCCGTTTAAAAGACGAAGCCACACTAGATGAAGCGCTGCAACGGCAGATCCGTGAAGTGATTCGCGCCAATACAACGCCTCGCCATGTACCGACAAAAATTATCGCCGTCACCGACATACCGCGCACCATTAGCGGCAAGATCGTCGAGTTGGCCGTTAGAAACGTGGTGCACGGCCAACCGGTGAAAAACACGGATGCTCTGGCCAATCCTGAAGCGCTTGCGCTGTTTCGCGATTGTCCAGAGCTACGTGACTAGCTAGATGACGTGATGCGCAGTCAGGCGCTGATAATCGGCGTTTCGAAAACATTGGGGTTCAGGTCTACCAGAACCTCAATGTCTATCGGTGTTTGTGCGAAATTATCGAGCGCCGAGATAATGGTGTACAAATTGTCCTTCGCCAACGCCTCATGCGTAACCAGTTGGCTGAGCAGTGCAACCGCCATGGCATAGGAATCCGCATTAAGCGTCGCCCGGCGACTATCAAAGTAGCGACTGTCGTCTTTAAGCAGGCGACCTCTGGCCAAGTCCAACAAGGGTGCAACGTTCACGCCGGAATGGCCTGAAATACCTGTGAGCGCCGTCGCAGCATCGATTTTATTCACTCTGGCTTGAAATAATTCGTGTATCAGATCATCGGCAATTTCGCCGTAATTGGAGTTTGCCGAGGTGAATCGTTCAACCAGATGCTGACTGGCAACGTCTATGAATGGTTGATCGTTTATTCCACCTAACTGCTTCCATGAGTTGTAGTTGTCCGGACTCAAATTGAGGAGATCAGCACTCAGGGGAACAGAGCTCAGAACGAAATTCCTGACTGCGATGTTACCCACATCCAGTTTGACCACCTGTAAAAAGGACTCGAATTTTTCACGGGTCTTTCCCGAACCTAAAAACAGGTTAAGGATCATTTCCGTTTCCCGATTGAACTGAGTCGCTGCCAACACCGACAGTGCATGATCGACTTTATTGACCACGGCAGGCAGGCTCCGTTGAATGATCTGGCGAGCAAAACTTACCGGAAGTGCTCTGCTCAGCCTGCCTGGAAGTGTCCGAGCCCGTACAAAGGTGAAGTTTGCCAAGCGTTTACCCCACGCCCTACCTTGACGATTAACGGCAAAAACGTTTTTGTTTTGACGTATTACACACACCTCCAGGGCCTCGACACTATTGCTGCGCGGGCGCCACGAGCCTAGCTCCAGTGGTGTTCTGCGAGTGCATTGAAGCAGGTCGTAGGATTTGGCTTTGCCACTTAGCCGGCGCAGTTTATAGCTGGCCTTTTCGACCAGTTTCAGCCCTTCACCACTGAGTTGCAGACCGCTTTTGAAAATGAACTTCGAGCCTCGATACGCCGCGCTTGGCAATCCGTCCAATGGATTGAGATTGGCCACCGCGAATGTCAATCCGTACCTGGCCAGCTTGGCGGCTTTGGTCACCAGAGAAGTAGACTTCGAAGCAATACTCAGTAATTTCGCCGGAACACCCAATACCGCGGCAATCAGGCCGAGCGCATCGAGTGCACACCCCCAAGCCCCCTCCTCGATTTTGTCCCGTTCTCCGGTAGAAATGTCTTCAATACATTTTTTAAAGGGAATAGCCAGGTCGATGATATATCCAAGCACTTTTTCCCTGTTTTCTTCTGACGCCTCGCTCGCAGTCAATTCAGTGGCCGCCATCGTCAGTTCTTCTATTGTCGCGACCGAGTGATGATCGACAATAAATTGAGCAATTTTTTTGGCATGTGAATCGATAAAATATTGATACCCGCTGATTTTAGTATTGGCTGGTAACTCTGGCGCAGCAAGGCTGCCTAATTTATCGACTATAGAATCCACCAGCGTTCCAGTGCTCGATTCTGCATTTTTTGTATAGGCGTTGAAATCAAGTGGATAATCGTACCAGCGCGTAGCGGGTAAATAATCATCCAGTTTCCCGCCAAATTCCAACCTGGCGGGCGCCTGATCCGCTTTCGCTCGCCAAATAATGCTCCCCAGTTTTTGGTTAAGCTGAAATCTTCCCGACAAATAAAATATCTCATAGCAAAGATACTCATCCTCACCGATGGCAACATACAAAATAATGCCATAGCGCCCGGTGGCTTGGTCCCTCTTACGCTGCGTTTCCATCCATACGGGGGGACTTGCGTTACCGCCGGTAAAACCAGGGTCGCCGAAAAATTTCTCCTCACCCACAAACGAGCGAACAGTGAAAAAACTCAATTCATTTGTTTCAAATATTCTGCGATGAGCGTACGGCATCGCCGACAACCCAAGTTTTATACTATTGAAGACAGCCTGATTGATATCGCTATGATACTCCCGCACCTTGGCGGTAAAGATATTTTGATTTAAAGGCAGCGCTTTAAATTGTGGATACCGATCAAAAATACGAAGATCATCTGGAAAACTCCAGTCATTGGTCAAACGGCCTTCAATGTATAAATCAAGTGGCGACGTCAGAAATAACAACGATCGGTCCTGATAAGGACGAAGCACTCTCTTTTCCAGAAAATCGCAACCGGGTGCCACTTTCAATAGCGCGGCCAGTGCAATTTTCTTCCGGCTTGGCAACGGTGTGGAAAATGCCCTTCCCGCAACTTCCAGTTCAACCATGTAGTTTTCGTATGCGGACAAAGCTTGATCCTGTGCTTTTTGGGAAGGATCCGCCAATGCCTCATGATTGATTACTTCATTGATCAATGCCCAGTCAATCACTGGATCAATAGCGGCGATGCCCTGCAGTTGCCCGAAGGTCGGGCAAATCGACTGCATATCCGTAAACTTCATGACTTGCTCGTAAGTCATGAAGCGTGAAGCGCCTTTGACATTCATCTCGATCAGTGCGACTGCCTGTGTCAGCGTCAACCAATGTATTGACCCCACCAACAGACTCTGCGGCAGATCTTTGACCAATAGCGCGGGCGCCATGAAGGCCAACAACAAATGCGAAGCCAGACAGGATGTTTCAATGGACACTCGCCCACCGTCGACGAGGCATTGTTCCAAACCGAAACGAACGGTCTCAATGGTTTGATCAGCAGCCATGACGGGGGCATAGATATCATAATTGCCTACGTGATTGCGCTCCCCTTGGCTGCCCAACGATGGGTCAATATCCAGTATGAGTGCAGTGGCAAGCAGTTGTGCGAGGTCGTCCTCATGAACAGTTTCAGTCTCACCCGCACCGCACCAGTCCAACTTATTAATGTAATGTGTGGCGAGTGTTTGAGAATAGTCTCCAGCCATCAATCCTGCTAACACCTCATTAACGTTTGCACCGTCTTTGTCTACGACAAGGTCAGCTTCACGATTTTGGTAAAGGGTGTCCAACAGGCTTTGCCCATCTGGCAATAGTTGCGCGGTAACTGCTCGAATTTCCTCGTATTGAGGAACGGTCAAAGCCGGCGTACTTTCATCACCACCCGCTATCTGTTCCCAATAGTTTCCCAAGTCGTCAGAAGCAGGCCACGACCACTCAAGGAAAAACAGCAGATTTTTCAGTTGAGCAATAGTTTGCGGCATAACAAGACCGTGAAAATTCAACCAATGCTGGTACCTGACGACCGGAGCGAGGCAGATCTCCGGCCCTACCTCCCTTATCAACTCAGCCAGACTGCTTAGGCGCTCGCACAAGTCCGGGTTATTGGCCAAAGCCGCCGTTATGTCGACCCTGTCGATCGGCCCGATAGCTTCAAGATGACCATTCGCGGCGATCTCCACACGATAAAACTCGTGGGGTGAAGAAAATTGATTATTAAGTATTTCTGTATTCGCAAGCTCAAGCAGCATCTTTCTGACAGGTGTATGCACATACTCCAACGATGAGCCAACTACCAAAGGCAGTGTTGAACCAACCATGGAAAATGCCTCATCATCTTCGCGACCTTCCGTATACTTTTTCAACATTGAGGCAATTAAATTGCGCTCTTTGCCATCCGCCTCTGCACATAAAAGAAAATCCATTGCATAGCGGTTAGCACTGTACCTAACTTTCATTTGAGCCCCTTGACTACGAGTATTTATATCATCGAAGCCAATCCTACTCAGAACAAAACAAGCCTCAACCATTATTCAATTAAATGAAATTTCAGATGAGGTCGAACGTGCGGAAAAACCAATTCAAAGAAGATCCCACGCCTCGGGAGGTTGTTTATTTGCACCGACCGATTCGGTATGGAGTTTGAGCTTCAATCTCAGATTATTATTTGAGTCGGCATATTCCAACGCCGTCATATCACTAATAGCGCCCGCCACCACTAATCGATACAACGCAATATCAAACGTTTGCATGCCTGACTCGGTGGATTTCTCCATAACACTTTTGAGTTCCCCCAGTTCATCACGGCGAATCAAATCGGCAATGGTCGGAGTACCGAGCATGACTTCAACCACTGCGCGCCTTTGCCCATCCAGCGTCTTGACCAGTCGCTGTGAAACAGATGCCTTGAGGTAATTGGCCAACGCATGCAACAACTGCGGCCGGTGTTCCTCGGGAAACATATTGATTATCCGCTCCAGCGCCTGACTGGCGTTATGCGCATGCAAAGTCGACAACACCAGATGCCCGGTCTCGGCGAACGCCAACGCGTGTTCCATTATTTCCCGGTCGCGGATTTCGCCGATCATGACCACGTCTGGCGCTTGGCGCAGGGTGTTTTTCAGTGCTGCGTGGAAACTGCGAGTATCGACCCCGACTTCCCGCTGGTTGATGATCGAGCGCTGGTGGCGGTGGATGTACTCGATCGGGTCTTCAATGGTGACGATATGCCCGGTGCTGTGACGGTTTCGGTGATCGATCAGCGCCGCAAGCGTGGTGGATTTTCCAGAGTCGGTCGCCCCGACAATCAATATCAGGCCTTGCTTGAGCATCACCGTCTCGAGTAACACCGCCGGTAACTTCAGATCTTCAAAGCGTGGAATGTCCAGTTTCACGTTTCGGATCACCAGCGATACGTCGTTACGCTGTTTAAAGATGTTCACCCGGAAGCGTCCGACGCCGGTACGCGAGATTGCCAGGTTCATTTCCAGATCCCGTTCGAACTCGCGGCGCTGCTCGGCGTCCATCAAAGAGGTGGCGATGGCAGCCACTTCACCGGGTTTGAACGGCTGATCGCTCAGCGCGGTCAGTACGCCGTCGAAACGTGCGCTGGGTGGCGCGCCCGTCGACAGAAACAGATCCGAGCCGTGTTTGCTGGCCAGTTGAGTTAACAGTGCATCGATTTCCATGGCAAAAACACCCGCGAAGCATTGAATGATCGAAATGAGCCGCCGCGTGACGCGCCCGGCCCCATAGCGTCTACCGTTCTGCAAGCATAGTAGACGCCGCCTCACCGACCGAACCTCAGGATCCAACGATGAACGCTGTACCGAACACTGATGACGCCCAGGCTCTGATTGCCCGCACCGACTGGAGTCGCAGCCCGTTGGGCGCCGCTGGCACTTGGCCGCAGAGCCTGCGTACTGCGGTGGACATCGTGATTCACTCGCCCATGCCGATGTTGCTGCTGTGGGGCTCGCAACTGACGCAGATCTACAACAACGGCTTCGCGTTGCTCGCCGGCCACAAGCATCCGCACGCTTTCGGACAGCCTGCACACCAGATATGGCCAGAACTTAGAGAATTCACTGACCCGATTTACAGCGCCGTCCTACAAGGCCAGGTGCGCACCTACAGTGAAAGGCGTTTTACCTTGCAGCGCGACGGTCAGGAATCCGACTTCTGGCTCGATCTGACGTACAGCCCTATCCGCGATGAAAATGCGCAGGTCGCCGGGATTCTGGTCACGGCCATCGAAACCAATGAACGTCGACGCATTGCCCTGGAACTGCAGCAACGCTCCGAACAAAGTTTGAAGGCCCAGCAGGAAACCGAAGAACGCCTGCAATTGGCCCTCGCTGCAACCGATGCGGTTGGCACGTGGGATTGGGACATTGGCGAGGATCGCTTTATTGCCGACGCGCATTTCGCGCAGTTGCATGGCGTCGACCCGGTACGTGCCAGTCAGTTGCCGATCAGCGAATACCTGCAAGGCGTGCACCCCGAAGACCGCGCGATGGTTGCCCGCAGCATCAAACATTGCATCACCCACGGCACCGAATACGCCGAGGAATACCGCCTGTTGCAACCCAACGGCGAGTTGCGCTGGGTGTTTGCCCGAGGCCGTTGCTACAAGGATCACCATGGCCGGCCCATGCGTTTTCTCGGGGCCGCGCTGGATCTGACCGAACGCAAACACACCGAACAGGCGCTGCGGCAAAGTCAGACCGAGCTGCAACTGATCATGAACGCGATGCCGATCCTGATCAGCTATGTCGATCAGGAAGAACGTTTTCGCCTGAACAACGCCGCTTATCTGGACTGGTACGGGTTAACCCCGCAGGAGCTGTTCGGGCGCACCATTCGTGATGTCATCGGTGAAGAAGCCTATTTCCTGCGGGCGCCGTACATTGCTGAAGCACTGGCTGGTCGATCGTGCTCGTTCAGCCTGTACACCTCCCATCGCGACGGCAGCACGCGCCACGCGCTGATGAATTACGTGCCGCGCCACGGGCCGGATGGCGCGGTCAACGGTTTCTATATTTTTGTGATTGATGAAACCGAGCGGAAAAAGACCGAAGAAGCGCTGCGCAATCTCAACGAGACACTCGAGGAACGGGTCAGCGCCCGCACCGAGCAATTGGCGCAGGCCAACCAGCGTTTGCAAAACGAGATGTTCGAGCGTGAGCGTGCCGAAGATGCGTTGCGTCACGCGCAGAAAATGGAAGCGGTCGGCCAGCTCACCGGCGGTATCGCCCACGACTTCAATAACATGTTGACCGGCATCATCGGCAGTCTCGACCTGATGCAGCGCTACATCGCCAACGGTCGTGCCGACGAGATTGGTCGTTTTACCGAAGCGGCCGTGTCCTCGGCGAATCGAGCGGCAGCGTTGACTCATCGGTTGCTGGCGTTCTCCCGGCGTCAGTCGCTGGATCGCAAGAAACTGGATGTCAACGAACTGGTGCATTCGCTTGAAGACCTGATTCGCCGCACCAAAGGCGATCCGATCGAGCTCGAATTGCGTCTGACCGACAATGCCTGGCCGGTCAGCACCGATGTCAGCCAATTGGAAAACGCCCTGCTCAATCTGGTGATCAACGCCCGCGATGCGATGCCCGAGGGCGGCAAACTGCTGATCGAGACGGCCAACGTTTACCTCGATGGCAGCGACATCACCACGCTGGAACCGGTCAAGGCTGGCGATTATTTGATGCTCGCGGTCAGCGACAACGGCACCGGCATGACGCCATCCGTGCGCTCGAAAGCGTTCGATCCGTTTTTCACCACCAAACCGATTGGTCAGGGCACGGGGTTGGGGCTGTCGATGATTTACGGGTTTGCCCAGCAATCGGGTGGCCATGTCAGCCTCGACAGCGTGCCCGGTCAAGGCACGTGTGTGCGTTTGTATCTGCCGCGACTGAAAACGCCTGAACTGCAAGCCGCCGAGGTTGAACCGGTGAGCGTTACGCCCCCCACGGCCAGCGGCGAGACCGTGATGGTGGTCGAGGATGACCCGGCGGTGCGCATGCTGGTGCTCGATCTGTTGAAAGAGTTGGGTTATCGCGGGTATGAAGCGCAAGACGCGACGTCCGCCCTGCCCTTGCTGGAATCCGGCTCGCGCATTGACCTGCTGGTGACCGATGTCGGCCTGCCGGGCATGAACGGTCGACAACTGGCGGAGATTGCCCGTCAGCATCGCCCAGGGCTGAAGGTGTTGTTCATGACCGGCTACGCGCAAAAAGCCGCCGAGCGTCAGGGCTTTCTTGAGGACGGTATGGACATGGTCGCCAAACCGTTTGCGTTGGAACTGCTGGCCAGCAAGATCCGCACGATGCTCAGCCAAACTCCGTGACTTGAGGCATAATCCGCGCCCCGCCGTCACCCCGTTATCAGGTACCGCACGATGAAAGCCCAAGCCCGCCACATTCTGGTGAAAACCGCCGAAGAGGCCGAACAGCTCAAACAACGCATCGCCAAGGGTGAAGCGTTTGATGTGCTGGCGAAAAAATTCTCGACCTGTCCGTCCGGTAAGCGCGGCGGGGATCTGGGGGAAGTACGGCCGGGGCAGATGGTAGGCGCGATTGATGCAGTGATCTTCAAGAAGCCGTTGCGTACGGTGCATGGGCCGATCAAGAGCAAGTTCGGGTATCACCTGGTGCAGGTTTTTTACCGCGATTGATCAACTCCCGTAGGAGCTGCCGAAGGCTGCGATCTGTTGATCTTGCTTGCCAGTCAAAATCAAAAGATCGCAGCCTTCGGCAGCTCCTACGGGGGATGTGTTTCAGTCTTTGGGGATCAGGGCACCGGGGACTTGAATGACTCGGCAGGCCAATTGATGCCCGGCCCGCGCGGCCTCTTCAGGACTGTCGCCCATCAACCGCGCCGCCAGATACGCCGCACTAAATGAATCCCCCGCCGCGGTGGTGTCCACCACCTTCTCGACTTTCTGCGCCGGCACTTCAAACGCTTCACCGTCACAACGAATCAGGCACGCCTCAGCGCCCCGTTTGAGTACCACTTCCGGCGTACCGATTTGCGCGTACGTGGCGAACACCTCATCGCAATCCGCAAAACCAAACAGCGCCTGCTCGTCATCCACCGTCAGCAAGGCCAGATCAACATACGGCAGGACACTGCGATACGCAGCGCGTGCAGCGTCCACCGACGCCCACAAACGGGGCCGGTAGTTGTTGTCGAAAACGATCCGCGCATCACGTTGGCGGGCTTCGATCAGGGTCTGGATGAGTTTCTCGCGCCCTTGCGCACCGAGCACGGCCAGGGTGATGCCGCTGAAATACAACCCGTCGTAATCCGGCAGCGCGGCCAGAATCGGCTCCGCGGCCGGCGTGGTGAAGCAATCGCGGACGGCCGCTTCGTTGCGCCAGTAGAGGAAACGACGTTCGCCATTGGCGTCGGTCTGGATGCAATACAGGCCCGGCAAACGACCGGGCAGACGTTGCACCATGCCCAGGCCAATGCCTTCGTCTTTCCAGATCTGGCACATGGCGTCGCTGAAGCTGTCATCGCCTAGCGCGGTGACGTAGTCGACTTGCGCCTTGTCGCCCAGGGCTCGGGACAGGTAGACGGCGGTGTTCAAGGTGTCGCCGCCGAAGCTTTGCTGGAGGCTGCCGTCGGCGCGTTGCTGGAGCTCGATCATGCATTCGCCGATCAGGGCGATGCGTGGGGTGTTGGGGCCCAGGGGGCTTAGGGTGTTCATGTTGGCGGTGTCTCTGGTCGTTCGATGGTGTTTGGGCGGGCCTCTTCGCGAGCAGGCTCGCTCCCACAGTTAGAATGCATTCCAAAAAGTGGGAGCGAGCCTGCTCGCGAATGGCCGCGACGCGGTCTTGAGCCTTAGAAACAGGTCTCCATGCTCTCGATCACCGTCAACTGCTCATCCACCAGCAACCCGGTGCGCCACTTGTCGAACGTCAGGCACGGGTGCGAGGTGCCGAAAGAAATGATGTCGCCGACGCGCAGTTCAACGCCCGGCGCTACGGTCATGAAGGCGTGCTGATCCATCACCGCCGTCACCTTGCACGCACCGACATCATCGCCCACTGCCGGCACAACTCCAGCCTTGTAACGCAGCAACGGCACCGGTAGACCGGCGTCATAAGCCACATCACGCTTGCCCAGCGCGATCACCGCAAAACCCGGCTCCGGCAGCGATTGTACGTGCGCCCAGACTTCCAGCGCCGGGCGCAAGCCTTCGTGCAAATCACTGCGACGATCCAGCACGCAGCACTGCGCTTCTTTATAGATACCGTGGTCATGCGCGACGTAACTGCCCGGGCGCAACACGCTGAGGAAACGTCCGGCAGCGTTCTGCGCTTCGAACGACTCAGCGATCAAGTCGTACCACGCCGAACCCGAGGCAGTGATGATCGGCTGCGGAATCGCGAACGCGCCGCTGTCCTGCAACTGCACCGCCAGACGCACCAGCGACGCGGCGAACTCACGAATGCCGCTGACCGCGTGATCACCGTGAATCACCCCTTCGTAACCTTCGATGCCAGTCAGGGCCAGTGCCGGTTGCGCATTGATCGCTTTGGCCAGCTCGATCACTTCCTGCTCGCTGCGGCAGCCGCAACGGCCACCGACCACGCCGTACTCAATCATCACGTTGAGCTTCACGCCGCGCGAGGCGAAGTAGGCGCCGAGATCGGCGACGTTGTCCGGGTGATCGACCATGCAGTAGAAATCGAACGACGGATCGGCCAGCAGATCAGCAATCAGCGCCATGTTCGGTGTGCCGACCAACTGGTTGGCCATCAGCACCCGGCGCACGCCGTGGGTGTAAGCGGCGCGGGTCTGGGTCGCGCTGGCGAGGGTAATGCCCCATGCGCCGGCGTCGAGCTGACGCTTGAACAGCGCCGGGGTCATGCTGGTTTTGCCGTGGGGCGCAAGTTCGGCGCCGCTGTCGCTAACGAATTTCTGCATCCAGCGAATGTTGTGTTCCAGCGCTTCGCGGTGCAGCACCAGCGCGGGCAGGCTGACGTCACGCGCCAGATGGGCACCGATGGCCGCATCACCTTTATCTACAGCAGAATTGATGACAGTCGTCATGGTCGAACTCCTCACATTCGCGGCCGCAGGCGGCCGCGTTTATTCGTTGATTCGTCGGGCGAGGCTGTTAGCGCTCTCGATCAGCACCCGGCGATAGTCGTTGTAATTGTTTTTCGCATCGGCCCGTGGGGCGACGATGCACAGCGTACAAATCGCCACGCCTTGCGGGTCTTTGACGGGCGCGGCGAAGCAATGGGTGAAGGTGTCGGCAACGCTGTCGAACGAAAAGAATCCGTCGATGCCGGCCTGACGGATCTGCGCCAGAAACAGCTCGATCGGCAAACGCTCGCCGTCGGGCAGGATGTAATCGTCTTCGTCGATCAGGTCGAGGATTTGCTGATCGCTTAAATGCGCGAGCAGCAGACGCCCCGAAGCCGTCCATGGGATGGGTGCGTTTTCGCCGATGTCGGAAGAAATGCGGAAATGTCGCTCGCCCTCCTTCATCAATGCCACGGTGTATTTGCGCCCGTTGAGCAGGCACATCTGCGCGGTTTCATGGGTTTGGCTGACGATCTCCTGCAAGGCGTGATCGGCCTCGCGACTGAGGTCGAAATGACGCAAATGTGCTTGGCCGAGGAAGTACAGCTGCCGGCCGAGATAAACGTGACCGTCCTTGCCCACCGGTTCCAGAATCCGCCGCTCGAGTAACGAGGCAACCAGTTCGTAGACCGTGGATTTCGGGCTGCCGATGCCGTTGGCGATGTCATTCGGGCGCAGCGGCTGGCCGATTTCCTTGAGGAAATCGAGGATATCGAACGCCCGATCCAGACCGCGGGCCCGGCGTTTGATGGTGTCTTCGGTCATTTCAATACTCACTCAATATTCCCTGTAGGAGCTGCCGCAGGCTGCGATCTGTTGATCTTGCCCTTGCTTGGCACCTCCAAAAAATGCCAAAAGATCGCAGCCTTCGGCAGCTCCTACAAGGGTCATCGTCAGTCCGGTAAGCGTTTACGCGCAGAATGCGCGAATGATCAGGCCTTCTTCTTGTACGCAATGCAGTCGATCTCGACCTTGCAATCAACCATCATGCTCGCCTGCACACAGGCCCGCGCCGGTGCGTGCTCAGGCTTGAAGTACTCACCAAAGACCTTGTTGAAACTGCTGAAATCCCGTGGATCGTCCAGCCACACGCCGGCGCGCACGACATCTTCCAGGCCATAACCGGCCTCTTCGAGAATCGCGATCAGGTTCTTCATGGTCTGGTGAGTCTGCTCGACGATGCCGCCAACAATAATCTCGCCATCCACCGCCGGCACCTGGCCGGACACGTGAAGCCAGCCATCGGCTTCAACGGCGCGGGCGAATGGGCGTGGCTGGCCACCAGCGGCGGTGCTGCCGGTGCCGTATCGAGTAATGCTCATGGGTGTTTCTCCTGGTTACAAAAGTGAATATTTAAAACCGCGTGCTTTTCAGAAACTCAGCCAGTCGCGGCGATTGCGGGCGTTCGAACAGCTCCTTGGGAGGCCCCTGCTCTTCGATTCGCCCCTGATTCATGAATACGATTTTGTCCGAGACCTCGAAGGCAAAACGCATTTCGTGGGTCACCAGCAACATGGTCATGCCGTCCTCGGCCAGGCCCTTGATCACGTTGAGCACTTCGCCGACCAGTTCAGGGTCGAGGGCTGAGGTGACTTCGTCAAACAGCATCAGGCTCGGGTTCATCGCAATGGCCCGGGCGATCGCCACACGTTGTTGCTGACCGCCGGACAACTGGCCGGGAAAGTGATTGCGCCGCTCCAGCAAGCCAACGCGCTCAAGCCATTTCTCGGCGAGTACCACTGCTTCGTCCTTGTGCATCTTCTTGACCTTGAGCAAGCCAAGGGTGACGTTCTGCAGTGCAGTCAAATGCGGAAACAGGTTGAATTGCTGGAACGCCATGCCGGTCATCGCACGATGACGAGCGATGACTTTTTCCGCATGACGCACGCGTTTGCCGTTGCTTTCGTCGTAGCCGATCGATTCGCCGTCGAGCAGGATCTGCCCGCCCTGAAACTCTTCGAGCATGTTCACGCAACGCAGCAGCGTGGTCTTGCCCGAACCGCTGGAGCCGATCAACGTCACCACGTTGCCGCGTTGCATGCTCAAGTCGACCCCCTTGAGCACTTCGACCGCGCCGTATTGTTTGTGCAGGCCACGAATATCCAGCAGCGGCTGGCCGTTCTGAAGGTTGGAAACTGGAGCTTCAATCATGGCAAGGCCACCCGCTTTTCAATGTGCCGGCCGAGTAACTCGATGCCGTAGTTGATGACGAAGAACAGAAAACCGGCGAACAGGTAAAACTCCAGGGTCATGAATGTCCGGGCGATGACCTGTTGCGTGCTGAGCAGCAACTCAGCGACGCCGATCACCGAGAGCAAGGTCGACGCCTTGACGATTTCCGTGGACGAGTTGACCCAGGTCGGCAGGATCTGCCGCAACGCCTGAGGCAACAGTACGTAGCCGAGGGACTGATAAAACGTCAGACCAATCGCCTGACTCGCTTCCATCTGCCCACGGGGCAACGCTTGCAGCGCACCGCGAACGATTTCGGCAACGTGCGAGCCGCAAAACAGCGTCAGGCCCAACGCACCGGCCTGAAATGCACTGATCTGCCAACCCAGCGCCGGCGCCATATAGAAGCAGGCCAACACCAGCACAAACACCGGCGTGCCGCGAATCAGGTCGACGTAGAAACGGAACGGTGCGCGCATCCAGAACTTGCCGTAGGTCAGCACCAGACCGGTGACAACGCCGAGCATCGTGCCGAACAAAATCGCCAGCGCCGACACCTGCACGCTGGTCAGAAAGCCCTGCAGCAACGTCTCGCGGGCAATCCACAACTCGTGTAACCAACTGGGAGATTCGTACATCGCAGCCTCCTATCGGCGGATCGCCAGACGCTGCTCGAGGTAACGCAGCAGCATGGCAATGAGGTAACAGGCCGCGACATACAACGCCGTGGTCACCAGCCAGGTTTCGATCACCCGGTAGCTTTCGACGTTGATCTTGCGCGCGTAATAGGTCAGCTCCGGCACCGCAATCGCAGCGGCCAGCGAGGTGTCCTTGAACAGTGAAATGAAGTTGTTCGACAGCGCCGGCAAGACATTGCGCAGCATGACCGGCACGGTGACGTAGGCCTTGACCTGCCACTCACCGAGACCAATCGCCAACCCCGCTTCGCGCTGCCCCTTGGGAATGCTCAGCAAGCCACCACGGAACACCTCGGTCAGATAGGCCCCGGCATACAACGAGAGCGTGATGATGAACGACGGGATCTTGTCCAGACGGATCCCGAGGCTCGGCAGTGCGAAGTAGATCAACAGAATCAACACCAGAATCGGCGTGTTACGCACCACCGTGACGTACACCGAAGCCAGCACCCGCAAGGCGCGATGCTTTGACAGCAGCGCGAACGCCATCAGCAGGCCGATCACGCAACCGATGGCGATCGACACCAGCGCCAGTTCGAGGCCCAGACCGAGCCCCGCGAGCAAGGTGTCGAAATCGCGCCACACGGCGGCAAAGTTCAACTGATAGTTCATGGTCAGCAGTACCTTGAGCGGGGCGACATGCATCGCCCCACTCTTCCTTCAGCAATTTGGAAACGTCGCGAGCGAAGAAAAGACAAGGCGAAAACAGGCGAAAAAGCGGAGTTGACGTCAGTCAATGAGCATTTTGAGGCTGTTTTCAACGCAGTATTTTCGAGCGCAGCAGTTTTCATTTGAATTCGACGGGGAAACCGATCGCTGGGGACGGCAGATCGACACCGAACCACTGCTTGAACGACGCGGCGTAAGTCGGGAATTCAACGCCGGTCATGGCCTCATGCAACGTGGTGTTGACGAAGTTCAGCCAGTCCTGATCGCCACGTTTGACGGCGCAGGCGTAGGTTTGCGGGCTCCACGCATAGGTCGGGCTGCGGTAGCGGCCAGGGTTCTGCACCATCAGGTATTTGACCGAAGACTGGTCGGTGGCGGCGGCATCGGCACGGCCGGAGTTCACCGCCTGATACATCAGATCGACGCTGTCGTACTGATCGACCTTGGCTTTGGGCAGTGCCTGGTGCACCAATTCTTCGGCGTAGACGTTTTGCAGCACGGCCACGGTCACGCTGTCGCCAGCGCCTTGCAGGTCTTCAATTTCCTTGTACTTGCTGTTGTTCGGCAACAACAGGCCGACGCCTTCGCGGTAGTACGGCAGCGTGAACGCCACTTGCTGCGCGCGGCTGGCAGTCACGGTGATGAACTGGCAGCTCATGTCGACCTTGTCGGTGAGCAGATTGGGAATCCGCGCATCGGACGACTGCACCACGAACTCGACTTTGCTCGGGTCGTTGAACAAACCTTTGGCCACCATCCTGGCGATGTCGATATCAAATCCCTGCAACTTGCCGTCCGCGCCCTGAAAGTGCCACGGCGCATTGGTGCTGCCGGTGCCCACGATCAACTTGCCCCGGGCGAGAACACTGTCGAGCTTGCTGTCGGCCGCCTGGGCCAGCCCCATGACGGTGGATGAAGCTGCAAGAACAAAAACACACGCTTTAAACAAGGAAGGACGGCGATGCATGGCAAGCACTCCAGATTTGTGTTTATTCCGTTATACCGGAATACGGTTTGTTACTACGGAATAGACAGCAGAAAGTGTGCCACAGGAATCACGAGGAATCTGCAATGGATTGAAATGTTTTTTGAATCAAAGGGATGGGTGAAGTGTGGCGAGTGAAGTTATCAAAGCGATTTGATTGTCGGCGCTACCGTTGGCTACGAGGCGCGGGTAGCAGGTTCCCAATTCAGATAAGAATGCGCTGATTCAGTGCAGCGAAAAATCCGCTTTAACGTTGATTCAACGCTTTGCCGCGTTATCGTAAACCTCTCCATGTGCTCTTTTACCGACCGCTATCACTGTCACGATTAATACTTCGTCTCTTACGCGGTAGACCAATCGATAACCCGCGCTGCGAAGCTTGATTTTATAAGCATTGCCTAAACCCTTGAGTCGATCAGCTGAAACATGGGGGTGACGGAGCCGTTCCGTGAGCTTTTTTTTAAACTGCTCCCTAAGGCTAGCATCCAGCCGATTCCATTCCTTCAACGCCTGTATGGAAAATTCCAGCTCATAGGTCATCAATTGAAACCTTGATGGTGGGGTCGTTTTCCCTTTCCTTGCAGAGCGCAATCAGTTCCAGATCTTCGAGACGCGTCATCATTGCCTCGTACTCTTTTGCCGGCACGCAATAAAACGCCGGCTCGTTTCGGTTGAGAATTGCTACGGACTGCCCTCCCCCAGCAGCCACGGTACCCATCGGATTTTTTTTCAATTCAGAGATGCTCGCTACCACGTTAGAAAGAACGATATGTGCCATGAGGGTGCTCCTTAGAGTGCTTTGATTGGTACTAAAAATAGCACTCCCAAGAGCTCATGACTCCTACCTATTTGAAGGTACCACGCGGATTACTCGGACGTTTCTGGGTGCTTTGTAAGGACGCTCTACCGCATTAGTAAGACAAATCCCCAATGTGGTGATCTCCGCCGGCGTTTCTCACATGAGACATATTCAAACCTTTGAAATATCGATTGCGCCTCATGGCTTCACCTCTTACGCGATTCGCAGTCACTCGACGCACCAATTCTGTGCACGCCTTGGGAACTTTTCCTGAAAGTGCCACCTAAGAGCCATCAACCGATGGCACTTTCGTTCTACATGATCGGTATCAATCAAGCGTCGAACCGGATTGGACAAGCTCCCATCCGGCTGCTTTCCTTTATTTCTCAGTAAGAGAACACACGCTGCAGACCATCTGGTCACAGCGTTGCCACGTCCCAGGAGGGGTCAATGTCTTTCAACGTCATGATGGTTTTCGGTACTCGCCCGGAGGCCATAAAAATGGCCCCGCTTGCTCGGGTTCTGCGTCAGTGGCCGGACATCCAACTGAACATCTGCTCCACCGGCCAGCATCGCGAGATGCTCACGCAGGTGCTCGACGCCTTTGAACTGACAGTCGATGAAGACCTGCAAGTGATGACCCAGGGCCAAACCCTTAATGGTCTGTCGCAACATCTGCTTGCAGAACTCGACCAAGCCTACGAGCGGGTCAAACCCGACATTGTGCTGGTACACGGCGATACCACCACCAGTTTTATCGCCGCCCTCGCCGCGTTCAATCGACAACTGCCGATCGGCCACGTCGAAGCGGGTCTGCGTACCGGCAATCTGCGCGCACCTTGGCCGGAAGAAGCCAATCGGCGCTTGACCGGTGTCATCGCCGACCTGCACTTCCCCTCCACCTCTAAAGCCGCCGCCAATCTACTGCGTGAGGGCATCCCGCAAGACAACATCGAAATCACCGGCAACACCGTGATCGATGCATTGCTGTGGACGCGCGAACAGCAGATAAACAGGCAATGGCAACCGGCCGCCGACTCCCCGCTGGCCGAGCTCGATGATCAGCGTCGAATGATCCTGGTCACCAGCCATCGTCGGGAAAACCTGGGCGATGGCTTCACTCACATCTGCGAGGCGCTGGCGGAACTGGCCGCGCGTTACCCGGACGTGCAATTCGTTTACCCGGTGCACCTCAATCCACTGGTGCAGCAAGTCGTCTACGGCATGCTCGCCAACACGCCCAACATCTACCTGATCGCACCGCAGGACTATCCGCATTTCGTCTGGCTGATGGGCCGTGCGCATTTCATCCTCACGGATTCCGGCGGCGTACAGGAAGAAGCCCCGGCGATTGGCAAGCCATTGCTGGTGTTGCGCGACGTCACCGAACGCCCCTCCGTACTGGAAAGCGGCACGATGCTGCTGGTCGGCACCGACAAGGCACGCATCATCAACGAAGCTTCGCGGTTGCTTGATGACGAAGAGACCTACACCCGCATGAGCCGGGTGCACTTTCCTTACGGCGATGGTCACGCCAGCGAATTGATCGCCACCCGCCTCCACGCCTGGTTGAGCGCTCGCTCGACGGCGGGTGACGGGGTATGAGTCTGGGTTGGGTCGATTTTTTTGCGTATGTGCTGTTTGGTCTCAAATATGTGGCGATTGCCCTCGCCCTGCTGATGTTCTTCCTCGGTCTCGATGACCTGTTCATCGACCTTGTGTACTGGGGTCGCAAGCTGATCCGGCGCTGGCGGATCTACGATAAATTCGAACGCGCCGACGAGCAGCGGCTGTACGCGATTGCCGAAAAACCGCTGGCGATCATGGTGCCGGCGTGGAATGAAGTCGGTGTGGTCGGCGAAATGGCCCGCCTGGCGGCCTCGACCATCGATTACGAGAACTACCAGATTTTTGTCGGCACCTACCCCAACGACGCCGAGACCCAAGCGGATGTCGATGCGGTCTGCCAGCACTATCCCAACGTGCACAAAGTGGTTTGCGCCCGCCCCGGACCGACCAGCAAGGCCGACTGTCTGAACAACATCATCGACGCCATTCTGCGTTTCGAGAGCGAGGCGAAAATCCAGTTCGCCGGCTTCATCCTGCATGACGCCGAAGACGTGATTTCACCGATGGAATTGCGCCTCTACAACTATCTGCTGCCCAACAAGGATCTGATCCAGATCCCGGTTTATCCGTACGCACCGGAATGGAAAGGCTTCACCGCCGGCCACTATGTCGACGAGTTCGCCGAAAACCACGGCAAGGACGTTATCGTTCGCGAAGCCCTGACCGGTCAGGTGCCGAGCGCGGGTGTCGGTACGTGCTTCAGCCGCAAAGCGATCAGCGCCCTGCTCGAAGACGGCGACGGCATTGCCTTCGATGTTCAGAGTCTCACCGAGGACTACGACATCGGCTTCCGCCTCAAACAAAAAGGCATGAAGTGCATTTTCGCCCGTTACTCGGTGAGCGATCCGAAACTGGCGCTGGAGCAGCCGTGGGCGTTCGGCATGAACCGCGAATTTTCCCAAGTGATCTGCGTCCGTGAGCATTTCCCGCGCGACTTGCAGCACGCGATCCGGCAGAAATCGCGCTGGATTGTCGGCATCGTGTTTCAGGGCACCAAAAACCTCGGCTGGAGCACCGGCCTGCTCAACTATTTCCTGTGGCGCGATCGCCGCGGCCTGATCGCCTACATGCTGAGCTTTCTGGTCAATCTGTTGTTCGCAGTGCTGCTGGTCATGTGGTTGGTCACGGTGATTTCTCCGGACTCCTGGCGCTACCCGTCGATTCTTTCCGACAGTTCATTACTGCCGGTGCTGCTCTGGCTTAACGGTTTCATGCTGCTTAATCGTCTGTTCCAGCGCGGCTGGTTCGTGACCCGCTATTACGGTCTGGTTGAAGGCCTGCTGTCGGCGCCACGGATGATGTGGAGCAACTTCGTCAACTTCTTCGCCAACCTCCGCGCGCTACGCCAGGTCATGGAAATGGGCGATTCGCGGCGCGTGGCCTGGGACAAGACCACCCACGAATTCCCTGCGCTGACCAAGGCACAACGCGTACCGCTGGGCCATCGTCTGGTCGAGAAAGGCTTGATCACCGAAGAGCAACTGGAAGCCGCCATCACCAGTCCGGTTCGTCGCCGACTCGGTCGAGAATTGTTACTGCGTGGGTACATCGACAGCACGCAACTGGTGCAGGCACTGGCCGAGCAGCTTGATCTGGAATGGGCGCCACTCAACCCGTTCAAACTCGATAAGCGCCTGATTGATGCCTTGCCGCGCCGCATCGCCTCGCACTACGGCGTTCTGCCCGTGGCCGAGGAAGGCGAAACACTGGTGCTCGCCTCCGAAGGCCCGGTCAGTCAGGTCTCTCTCGGCGCTATCAGCCGACAATTAAAGCGTCCGGTGCGTAGCCGTCTGGCACCGCAAGGCCGTGTGACTCTGGGGATTCGTTACTGGTACGCCAGCCCCCGTCAGAATGAGGAAGTGCGTCATATGCTCCAAGTGCTTGAACGTCATCAGGACGATGAAGCCTTGCTGGAACGCGTCAGCCGCCATCAGGTGTTGCTGGGCAACCTGTTGCAGGTTCGCGGCATGGTGCCGCCCACTCTGTTCAATCAAGCGCTGATTGATTTCGATGCGGAAAACATGTCGCTTGGCGAGCACCTGATCGACCGCGGCATGATCACCCGCGAAGTACTCGAACAGGCGCTGGCGGATCAGACGAGTGAACAGCAAGCGGCTTACCGCATTGTCCGGGAGGTCGCATGAAGCCTGTTTACCGTCATTCCCTGATGATGGGGAGCCTGTTGCTTGGTTTGAGTACCGCGTACCCACTGCAAGCCGCACCATTGAGCGAGTTCGAACAGTTCCGCAGCTATCCCTATATGGATCGCAGTTACCGCGAGGCGAAAAAAGGTAACTGGAAAGAAGTCGAACGGCTGATGCGGCACTTGCTGGAAAAGGTGCCGAAAAACGATGAGGCGCGTGCAATGTTGGTCGAGTCGCTGGCCAAACAGCGGCGCTATCAGGACGCCGTTCAAGCGTTGCCGAACGATAACAGCGAGGCAGTTCTCGATTTGCGCCTGACCTGGATCGAACAGGATCCACCGACCAGCACTCAAGTCGAACAATGGATGGCCACCAGCAGCCTCAACGACCGTGTGCGGTTGTGGCAGGCCTACAGCTTGAGTCTGGCCAAATTCGGCGGTGCCGCCAAAGCCCACGACTGGCTGGCACATTTGGCGCCCAAGGGTGACGACAATATTCTGCGTCTGGCGCGCTCGAACTGGTCCGAGCAATTGCGTGACTGGAGCGGCACCATCGAAGAACTCGCGCCGCTGGCGGCGCGTCAACAACTCGATACCGAAGGCTGGCAACGGCTGGCCAATGCCTACGTGCAACGCCTTGATGAGCAACCGCTGCAACAACTGCTGCAACAGGCGCCAAGCCCTGAAGCGGCGCGCAAAGTTCGACTGGCGATGGTCGATCGCGCCATCGCCATGGGCCACGATCAGCAGGCTCAGCGCTGGCTGCAATCATTGCCGGCGTCGGATCTGGCCGATCCGGTACAACGTCAGCGGCTGTGGGAGCTGGCGCGGCAGACTGATGATGTGCCGACTGTCCAGCGTCTCAGCAACGACTTGCAGCGCCCTTGCCTGGAAACCGTCGACTGGCTGTCGCGGCACGATCCGGAAGCTGCACGGGTGCAACTGCGTGGTTGTCAGCCAACAGATGATCCCCAGGCCTGGCTGGTTCTGGCGCAACGTCTGCAAGCCACCGACCTGTTGCAAAGTACCCAACTGCCGCAGCCCTGGGACAGCCAGCGGCAAGCGCAACTGCTCTATGTCTGGCAGGAACAGGGTGAGAGCAGCAAGGTCATGGTCTGGCTCGCCGGTCAGACGCAAACCCCTGCGGTGGTCAAACGCCGCGCGGAGCTGGCGCAGCGCATGGGGCGCCGCACTGAAGAACAGACCTTGTGGGAATACCATTACCGCCAGACCGGCGATCTGGCCTCGCTGAATCAGGCCAGTTTTCTCGCGTTCAATAGCGGCGATCGCGCGCACGCACAGCAATTGCTGGAAAACGCTTACGACCGTCATGGCGGACGTCTGCCGGCCACCGCGCTGCAGCGTCTCGCCGGGATCTACGCCTCTTTGACAGAGATCACGCCGGCCCAGCAGCAACGCATGGCTTCGTTGATCGGTCGTGTCGACGGCGCCACTCGCGGGCAATTGCTCGCACAACTGGCAGAAAAAGGTCAGTGCGATGTCGTGCAGCAGGCCATCGGCAGTCACCCCCAAGCAATTGGCGACTTCCGCGCCCTCGGCCGTTGTGCGATGCCCGATCGACCCGGCGAAGCCGTCGTTTATTACCAGCAAGCCGAGAAACTTGGAGACCGCAGCAGTCGTTTGCCTTTGGCCTATGCGCTCGAAGCTGCCGGCGATTCCGCCGGTGCCTTGGCGATATGGCGCAGCATCCCCGCTGCGGAGCTCACAGACAACGCACGTCTGACCGCCAGCCGCAGTGCGCTGAATGCCGGCGACGCCCAAACCGCCGAGCGTTTCTGGCAACAGAGCAACACTCGCGGGGCTAACGAATGGGCGCTGGGCGCGGCGATTGCCGATGCTCGCGGCGCGCATGTACAGGCGCTGGAACGCCAACGCCAG
The DNA here is from genome assembly GCF_001269815.1 of Pseudomonas sp. P1.31. Classification (NCBI taxonomy): domain Bacteria; kingdom Pseudomonadati; phylum Pseudomonadota; class Gammaproteobacteria; order Pseudomonadales; family Pseudomonadaceae; genus Pseudomonas; species Pseudomonas sp. P1.31. The sequence continues at coordinate 25,797 of NZ_LHVN01000020.1, forward strand.
GCCTTATTGAAAGCACCGGATGCCGGGCACTTTTATGCCGCCTCGGTCACCGCACAAAAGGCCGGTGATTTGTCACAAAGCACCGCATGGCTGGCCGAAGCCGTGCGCCGCGATCCGAAAAACCCACGCTACCGCGCCGATTACGGCATGCGTTTGTCGGGCGCACAAACCCGCGAAGAGCGCGCCAGGGCAATCCCCTATCTGCAACAGGCGACCCGCGACTTCCCAGAGGATTATCGTCTGGGCGAAACCCTGGCCTGGCGCTACGACGAAGTCGAGGACAGCGCCTCCGCGCGTAAAGAACTGCGTCGCGTGATAGACCTCGAACAGAACCCGGTTGCGGCGGACGATGAAGACGGCAGTATGGAGGCTCGTCGCTATCGTCAACGCCGTGCTCATGAGGCCTTGTCCCGGCGGGATAACTTCACGATTGCCAGTACTTGGTCGCCGGCTGGGGTTTCAACCAACGACTTTCTGCGTGACGACGACAGCAAAGGCTCACGCCGCAGCCCCAACTCGCAGAACGTACAAGTGGCCATGTGGGATCACGCCCTCGGTGAAGAACCGAGCCGAGCCGGCAGTTCGCTGTCGGTCTATGGCCGCGTGCTGATGGGCGGACAAAGTCGCTCCAGCTACGCTGAGTCCGTCGCCGCCGGTGTTGGCTTGCGCTACAAACCGTGGGGCACGCAGAACATCAACTTCTACGGCGAAATCTATAAACAGAGCCAGTTCGACGACAAGGATAATCACGGCCTGAGCCTCGGCCAGTTGATCAATCCAGACAAGCTCTCGGATCAGCTCGACGACCATCGCAAAGATGGCCACACCAGCACCGACTACCTGCTACGCGCCACCGCCTCGTTCCTTGATCAGGGCAAGTACCGCAACGATTGGCGCGTCGACGAAAGTGAATGGGATGAACGCTTCCTCTACCTCGACGCCGCCTGGTGGACCAAGGCCGGGGATCACCAATGGTTATCGCGTTTCCAGCAAGGTCATACGTGGAAACTGCCGTTCAATGGCGCACAAACGATCATGCCGTACGGATTTCTTGAATTCGCCAGCCAGGATCCGAGCAACGACTGGCGTCAGGATTTGCGCACCGGTGTCGGTTTGCGCTGGCAATGGTGGTACGACGATGACCGCTACAACGCCTACCGCTCGAAACTGACGGTGCGTACCGAATATCAACAGTCGCTGGGCGGCAATTTGTATGAAGGCGGCAACGGTGTGCTGCTGGGCGTGGAGTGGAATTTCTGATGGCTCGCTGGATAATGTTTTTCTGCTTGTTGCTTAGCGCCGTCGCTGTGCGTGCTGATGAGCGTGTGTTCTATCAACCGCTTAATGTCGATGCCAGTCTCAGCCAGACGCAATGGCAAAAAATCTGGCAAGACAGCGCAAAGCAAGGCACGCGGACGCTGATCGTGCAATGGACTGCGTATGGTGACTCAGACTTCGGTGGTGCCAATGGCTGGCTCGCCAACAGTTTGAAACTGGCGCAGCGGCAAGGCTTGCAGCTGGTACTCGGGTTGAAAATGGATCCGGCCTACTACCAGCGCATCGATGAACTCGACAGCGCCGGCCTCGCCACTTACTGGCAGGCGCAATTGGGCCAGACACTGGCGCAGCAGCAAAAGCTGCGCAAGGACTGGAAGTTGCCGGTAACGGGTTGGTACCTGCCACTGGAGCTCGACGACTTGCACTTTCTCGCCGCAGAACGCCGGGCGACGTTGCAACGCCAACTGACGGATCTGGCGGGCAAACTGGATGCTCCGCTGCACATCAGCGCATTCAGTGCCGGCAAACTCGCGCCTTCGGTCAATGGAAAGTGGTTGGGCGATCTGGCGGCTGCCGGAATTCAGGTCTGGTGGCAGGACGGTGCGGGTACCGGGCGCCTGGCCCCGTTGGTACGCACCGGTTATGCCGGCGAACTACCCTGCTCGGTAGGTATCGTGCGTGAGGCGTTCAGGCAGGTCAGCCGCGATGGCCAGCCATTTCGTGCCGAGCCCAGCGCACCTGACGTGACATCTACCGGTTGTCATCCAAACGCCGTATTTTCCCTGCGTTACCGCCCATGGGGCCAGGTGATCCTCGACAACCAGCGCAAACATCAGGGTATCGATGTACAAAATCATTGAAGACGAAGTGCTGAAAAAAACCGCGCCGGCGGCAGTGCGCGCCGAGTTCGTCCAGCACGAATTCGAGCGCCTCCACCGGTTCAGCGTGTTGATCTTCCTCACTAGCACGTTCATGTGGCTGGTGTTTGATCTGATCGTCAGCTTCCTCGGCGGCCAGGGCTTCACCTGGCGTTCAATGGTTTTCCTATTGCTGTTTTCGATTCTGACCGTCGTGCTTGGGTTTACCCGCAAGGCGCGTCATTTTGATGTGCTGACCGTGCTCTTCGTGCTCGGTCTCACTGTTGGCGTCCGGCTCATTGTCTACGGTGTACCGGACATTGTGCAGAGTTCCTGGCTGGTGCTTGCCGCCGCCAGCATGCTCTACAGCATCTCGGTACTGCCCTTAAGTCGCGTGGCGTTTTTCGTCGTGCAACTGATCATCTGGTCGTTGCTCAACCCGTTTATCAATACCAGCATCAGCCTCTTCGAATTGCGAGGGGTCATGACGGCTTGCTACAGCGTGTTTCTGTGTGCACTGACCATCTACACCTTTCTCAAACTGCGCGAGGCCAAGCTCTACAACTACATCATGTCGCGGTTGCTACTGGATCAGGCCTACAACGATACCCTCACTGAAATCCCCAACCGCCGTTCCTTCATGACCCTCGCGGAAAAACACCTGCAAACGGTTCCGCGCGAACACGATCATTACTTATTGATGATCGACATCGACAACTTCAAGAAAGTGAATGACACCTATGGGCACGACATCGGCGATGAAGTGCTCAAGCGCGTTGCCGCTGACATCAAATTGGTGATGAACGCGCATGACTTTGCTCGATTGGGTGGCGAGGAGTTTGCGATTTATCTGACCGATGTTAGCCGGGAGGATGCCGAAGCACTGGCCGGGGAATTGTGCAGACTCGTGCGCGAACAACCGACGACGTATCCGGTGACCATCAGCATCGGCGTAACCCGGGTCGAAGAACACGACACCCTGACTCAGGCGTTGATCAAGGCGGATGATGCGTTGTACGAATCAAAGCATTCGGGGAAGGATCGCTACACTTTTCATCGCTGATAAGTGCGTTATCTCTAAGACCGACTTCGCGAGCAAGCCCGCTCCCACACTTGAAATGCATTTCAAATGTGGGAGCACGAAGGGGCCAGTACCGTCAGCGAATCAATCAGTCATTTTTTATCAGCAACACCCGCGTCACCCGCCGCTCTTCAACCGCCACCACCGTCATCTGCCAGCCTTCGTATTCCAGACGATCGCCCACCATCGGCAAGCGATCCAGCAAACTCATTACCAGACCGGCCAGCGTTTGATAATCCTCGGTGGGCTCAGCGCCAAACCCGGTGCGCTGCCGCACCCGTGTCAGGTTCAGCGCACCGCTGACCATAAACCCGCCCTGCTCTTCAAACACGTCAGGGCCTTCAACTTCACTGGCGTCGGGTAATTCACCGGCAATCGATTCAAGGATGTCGGTCATGGTCAAGATACCGACAAAATCACCGAATTCATTGACCACAAACGCGATGTGGGTCGACGCGGCACGCATTTGCTCCAATGCGTTGAGAATCGAATAGCTCTCGAGCAGATTGATCGACTTGCGCGCCAGGTGCTCCAGATTCGGCTCCTCACCGGCCAGATACTCTTTGAGCAATTCTTTCTTGTGCACGAAGCCCAGCGGCTCATCCACCGCGCCATCGCGAATCAACGGCAATCGCGAGTAGGACGAATGCATCAATCGTGTACGAATCGCTTCGGCGTCGTCGGCCAGGTCGATGTAGTCGACATCGGCGCGCACAGTCATCAGGGCACGAATCGGACGTTCAGCCAATTGCAGAACGCCGCTGATCATCACGCGCTCGCGGCGGTCGAACAGTTCCGTACTCGGCGCTTCGCCGTTGTCGAGCAGGTCGGAAATCTCCTCGCCCACTTCCTCCACTGCCAGTTTGCGTCCGCCCAGCAGACGCATGACCGCGTGGGCCGTGCGCTCACGCATCGGACGCAAACCCTGCATCGAGCGTTTGCGACGGGCACGGGCAATCTGGTTGAACACTTCAATCAGAATCGAGAAGCCGATGGCTGCGTACAGATAGCCTTTCGGGATGTGGAAACCCAGGCCTTCGGCGGTCAGGGCGAAACCGATCATCATCAAGAAGCCCAGACACAACATGATCACCGTCGGGTGCGCATTGACGAAACGTGTCAGCGGCTTGCTCGCAACAATCATCAGGCCGATGGAGATGATCACCGCGATCATCATCACCGCCAGTTCATCGACCATGCCGACAGCGGTAATCACCGCGTCCAGCGAGAACACGGCGTCGAGCACCACGATCTGCGCGACGATCGGCCAGAACAGCGCATACGCGGTGTTAGAGATGCGCTCGCCGACATGACCTTCCAGCCGTTCGTGCAACTCCATGGTTGCCTTGAACAACAGGAACACACCACCAAACAACATGATCAGGTCGCGACCGGAGAAACTCTTGTCGAATACCTCGAACAGCGGCTGCGTCAGGGTCACCAGCCAGGAAATACTCGCCAACAGGCCCAGGCGCATGATCAACGCCAGCGACAGGCCGATGATTCGCGCGCGGTCACGCTGATGCGGCGGCAGTTTATCCGCCAGAATCGCGATGAACACCAGGTTGTCGATGCCGAGCACCAGTTCCAGCACGATCAAAGTCAACAAGCCTAACCAGGCCGTGGGATCCGCTAACCATTCCATAAAATATCTCGATCTCTCTTCAGTAAATTCAGGCTGCCGGACACGGCGAAGTGCAACGCGATAGCTCTGAAGCTGCGTTGTCTACGATAGTCGGGTGTCGGAAAACCGGATGCTGCGAGTGCGTCAAGACCGCGCCGTGGCGCATGGGAAACGGATAACTGGGAGGCTCCGAGAGGGTGTTCATGCAAATCCTGAAAGGAAAAAGGCCTTGAAGCGTACAGGCAGAAGCGGGCCTTTCCCCAGTCGCAAATTATTTCAAAATCTGTAAAGCACAGCTTTGATGGGCTGCCGAAGCCTCTCCGGCAGCCGATGGAGTCCAATGATAAACCTAGTGTCCGGCCAGCCGCTGCAGCTGTTCCAAAGTGTGTGTCTCCAGGGCAATGCCGTACTTGAGCGACTTCTCACGTTGCAAATGCCGACGATCACCCGGCAGACGCTTGAGCCCGACGCCGTGCATTTGCCGCACCAGTTCATGGCTGCGCTCGGCAAAACTCTGGCCCGACGCCTTGGAGGGATCAATCACGATCAGCAACTGACCGGTCCATGGCGTTTTCGCGCCGGGATGATTCTTCCAGTCGAACTCGAACGAGAAGTTTCCACCGGTGAGTGCCGCCGCGAGCAACTCGACCATCATCGACAGCGCCGAGCCCTTGTGCCCGCCAAACGGCAACAGCGCGCCACCTTCCAGAATGGCTTTGGGATCTTGCGTCGGCTGACCAAGGCTATCGACGCCCATTCCCGGCGGCAGGCGCTCACCGTTGCGCGCGGCAATCTGCACGTCGCCGTGCGCAATGGCACTGGTGGCCAGATCGAAGACGATCGGCGCGGCCCCGGCCTGCGGCGCAGCGAACGCAATCGGATTGGTACCGAACAATGGTCGATCGGCGCCGTGCGGCACCACGCACGTCATGCTGTTAACCACGCTCAGGGCGACCAGGCCCTCCTCGGCGAACGGCTCAACGTCCGGCCACAGTGCCGCGAAGTGATGGGAATTGCGGATCGCCAGCGCCGCGATCCCGGCGCTGCGTGCTTTCTCAATCAGTAGCGGACGGGCCGCCGCCAACGCTGGCTGGGCAAACCCGTTACCGGCATCAACCCGCACAAATCCGGCAGCGACATCCTCCACCAGCGGCACAGCCTGCCCGTTGACCCAGCCACTTTGCAGGGTCGACACATAACCGGGGATACGGAACACGCCGTGACTGTGCGCCCCGTCACGCTCGGCGCCGGCACAGTTAGCGGCCAGTGATCGAGCGACCTGCGCAGAGGTGCCGTGGCGCAAAAAAATCGTTTCAAGCAGTTGCGTCAGTTCTTCGAGCGACAGCGTGGATAAAACAGCAGCAGACACATGATCGGATGGCGCAGACATCTGAAGCTCCAGATTAATTATTGGAGGGAACAACAGCGTACGAATTCGCGAATCGATTAATCACGCCTGCAAGGCAGCGTGTCAACCCTTGCCGAGGGCAACGGCGTCACAGACTGGCACATTATCAAGCTGTGTGTGCGGTAACTATGTACCGCACGCATCCCTCTTTCGCCCCATAACCTAGCGACTCTATCTTCCGGCGCTACCGATGCGCCCTGTCGAGACTCGCGCATGTCCGCACCTTTTTCCCCGTTGTTGTTTCCAGAAACCTTGAAGTCTCCCGGCCTCTGGGCTGAGTTGGGCCGAACCCACGGTTTGTCGAGCAAGGATTTCGACTGGCTGGCCCATATTGAACTGGCTACTCAGGCGTTGCGCAGTGAACAAGTGCCGCCGATGCTGGCCCAGCGCATCTTACTCAACACTGACGAATCCCCCGCCGAACCCTTGGTGGGCAGTTTTATTCTTGGCGCCACACCGAACGACCGCGGCGAGATTCTCTACACCCCTTACGAAGGCATCAAAAAACACTACAGTCGCGTCGATCTCGTCGAGCAATTGGAAAAACGCCTGAATTCCTCCGGCGACGCCGAACGGTTGTTGGCTTTTTTACCGATATCCCGGCGCAAACGCCTACTGGATTCAGCGGCCATCCGGGTCACCTTCGAAACCATTTCTGGCGATGTATTCGATGATCAGCAGGCCTTGATTCGACAGGCGCAACGCGTGAACGCTGAAGCCATGCTTGTCGAGTTGCAACAGTTACCCTCACTCAACGCATTGCTTGAACAGGTCATGGATGGATTGCTTGGAAACGCTTTTCCCGGCCTGCAACATCGCCTTACACGTGTGAGTTTTTATCTCAATCCCGACAACGATCAAACCCGACACTGGCTGGACTCCATGAGCCTGAACGACGCCGTGTTGATGTATTACCGCAATCAATGCTGGCCGGCCGGCCAGTTGCACGAATTTTCCAACCCGGCCATGACGCCGCGATCCGGGGATGAAGCGCTCTGGGAGAACGCCGTACTCAGCGCTTCAAGAAAATTGGCCGCGTTGTTGTTTGCGCAACTCGAAGCTTACTGGCAGGCCCCTTGCGCCGACGGCTCTACCCGTCGCGACTTTTTCGCTCAAGCGCTGGATGATCAGGCACGGGCCGAACTGCTGCTCAAACGCGAAACCAATATTATCGGTGCCGCGCAATTCGTCACGCTGCACCAAATGATCGAGCCGCTGCCTTCCGCCTCTCGGCTGCCGACCATCGAAACGGTGCGGATGTGGGAATACCAGGCCAATTACGTGGAGCTGGCGGGCTCGTTGATGATCAGCCACGACCACGCTTATCTCTACACCCCTACACAGGGCTTGCAGGTGCTCAAGGACTACCTCGATCTCAAGGAGACCTTGCTGAGGAAATTCAGGAGCGTCGGACACGAAGATGAACTGTACGGCCTGTTGAATCTGGAGGAACGCAACCGTTTCATCGGCTACGACCGCCCGCAAGTGACAGGGGAAATCGTTTCCGGCGAGATCTTCAAAGTGCTGTTCGAGTTGATCATCACCAAACAACGGCAGAACATTGATTACGCCTTGCAGGTGTTTCGCCACAGCGATGGTGCCGTTGACATACATGCGCTGGCCGACAAGGCGCTGGACATTCGCACGATGCTCCACGAGCAGTTACTGAACTTCGACGCCGACGAGCGCTGGAGTACCCGCCCGGCATTGTTCGGGCGCGAACAGCCTTCGTGGGTATTAGCCGACAAAACCAGACTGGCAATCAAGTCATTCGCCGACGTCAAAGCGCCCATCGTTGTCGAGTTCGCGGCGCAACCCCTCACGCCAGCAACGTCGCAGCGCAATTACCTTGAGCAAATGAAACCGAGGCTGGCCCATGCCCTGTTCGTAGGTATTTGTGGCGAAGCGCGCATGCGGGTGATTTACGGCACGCTCCAGAAAGCACAGAGGGCGATAGTCGATACCGTTTTTGATGCCGACCAGCCGACACGCAGCAACCGTCGTCCACTGAATGGCTTTCGCCCCGATGCATGGTCGCTGACAGTGAATTGCTCCGGAGAGACAAAACCACTGCCCCTCGATCAATGTGTGTTGCTGACGGAACGCGGCGGTCTCGATACAGAACACTCCGGACGCGTGATCTTGTGGACACCTGCCTGGGGACTGGAAGCGTTTGACGACATCCTCCGCGCCCGACAAGCGCTGAACTTCCGGCTTCTCGACAGCGTTCAACGGCTTCCTCTGTTGGAAAACCTTCGTCCGTCACAACAACTGCTCCACCGCCGGTATTCGTTAGGCTCGTTGCAACTGATCGAGGGCAATGTGCTGGAGACCTGCATGCAATCGGCCATTGATCACTATCTGGCTCGTTGCGAACAATTACGTGTACGCCTGAAGGATTCCGCTCGACTGACAAAGGCTCTGTCTTTGCTCAGCAAAGCACCGCTGGAAACCAACTTGCAACGCGCCGCGGATGTTGCCCAAGCCATCAGGCAGCAGCAATTGCTGCCGGCCTGGCTAGGCATGGCGCCGCTTGCCGAGCAACAGCTGCACTTCGAGTTATTGGAGCAGTGGCGCAATAGCGTGACGGACGACAAGGATTATCTGCACGGCATTCCTTCTCTGTCGAACTACGTAGAGGCAACGCTGAAAACTTTGCTCGACGCGCAATTCTCCGGCAGCCACCTTGAGCCGCAACGAATAGAAATCAAGCCCAGTCTGGCGCTCGCCGGACCTGCGCAAAGCCTGCCCGAGTTCGCGCTCAATCACATCAATATCGCCCAGGGCACCGGCTTCAGCGTGGCCTCGAAAACCAGTCGAGCCCTACCGCCAGGACTCGATCAATCCGTCGTCAAAAAAATGCTGGCGTCGCTGAAGATTCCGAGCGCCTACGCAAAAACCGTTACTGATGCCCTCGCGCAAGACGTTCGCAAACAGCGTTTTCTCCGCCAGCTACCTTGGCAATTGTTGCAACACGCGCATGCTCTGAAGCTGCAGCAACGCTTGTCTGACAAAGCTTTCAACCTGGTAACGCAAGTTCTGGACATGCCGGACGGCAAGGCCCGCGCAACCGTAGAAGGCGCACACGCAACTATTTCCCCGTTGTCGCTGATCAAGACGCCACGAGCTATACCCGTTGAAATACCAGGCATGTATGTCATCGGCGCAAACGATAGTCTGCGAGTGCTCTATGCACCCTATGACGAGGAGGTGTTTCGAGAGTTTGCAACAGACAGCGACCTGATCGCCGCGCTGAATACACCGGGTAGCCTGCAAAATCAGCTTATTCGACGCGCACCCGAAAACCAGCAAGCGTCCCTGCACGGACTGCTGCACTCGAGCATTGGCGAAGTCAGTGAAATGACATTGGCGATGAGTCCGCTCACCGGCAATATTCTGCACCATCTCTACGACGACAACACTTCGCTGCTGCCCCACCTGCTCGCGAGCCAATTGAAAAGTACCGCGCAGTCTGATTGGGAAGCTGCAAAAAAACTCTTCAGTGGGGGTATCAAACTGATTTCCACCATCCTCCCGGGCAAGCTCGCCTACCTCTCCTTTCTGTGGCGAAGCTACAAGGACTTCAAGGAATCGGCAGAGGATTTACAGGATCACCATTGGAATCGCGCGCTACACGCATTTATTGCAGGCGCACTGCAAATGGTCAGCATGGGACGCTTGTCGATCGAGGCGTCTGCAGAATCGACGGGCGTGCCCGAGGAATCAGTGCCGGCGGCACCGCACCTTGATCGGATTAAACCCACCGCACCATCGCGCACCGAACTGCACCCTTTTGAAAGCAACGCAGTTGCCCTGAAAGACCTCAGCCACCAACTCGACACCGGTACTTACTTCAACACCACGGACAAGCGCACCTACGCGGCTGTCGCGGGTAAGGTTTATCGCGTCGAAAAACCCGGCCCGGTTTGGCAGTTGCTGAATGAGCAGACCCACGGGCCATCGCTCATAAAAATCGGCACTCAGCTGATTCTCGACCCTGACCGGCACACCGTCCATTACGGCAAGGCGATGTCCAAGATGTACAACCGCTTCGCCGCCGACCGCGAACGCCGGCTGGTACTGAACATCGAGGCACTCGGCATGGAGGCCATCCGCAGCAAACACCCGGACAAAGCGCGGATGCTGGTGCAGGCCATCGATATGGCCCGCTATTACGCATTCAACAGTTTGCATAATCTGGCACAACTGCGCAGTGCACCGGTCGGCACCCGACTCGATCGCTTCCTCAAGCAGTTCTTTGATGTGAGTCAGATCGACGACACGCTGATCAACAAAATAAAACAGGCGATCGTCCCGGTGTGCACGGCGCTGGTAGATCCGAGTGAGGACTTGATGAACACCGACCGATTCGTCATTGGTTCGAACAAATACCCCGGCGCCAACCTGATTGCCTTCGTCCTGGATGAGGATGAGCAACGCAAGGTGCACTTCACCGAAAAATTCTTCTCCCAGCAACTGGACTGGTACAAATCTTCTCTGACCGAACCCTTTAATGTCGACGGGCATGCCCAGGCGTCCGTGCTGATTCATGAATTCGCCCATCAAATCTGCAACGCCGTAGACATTGCCTCGCTGGAAGCCCGCCGGCCCTTCAGCGATTTGATCGAGACCCTTACCGGCCAAGGCATCGCGATGAAAAACACTCAGCAGACGTTCCAGCGTGAAGCGCTGTCGTTGGCCACTCCGCGACAAGAGCTGTTTTCGCGCTGGAGCAATAAGCAACAAGCCTGGATTGGCTTCGATCAACTGCCTGACATGACCCACGTCAGCCGACAGATACTCGACGCCACGCTGAGCCCCACGCTGAACGACGCACGCAATGCCTTCCTCGATCAACAAACGCCACATCCGCGCATTGAGACTATTTTGCGCAATGCCGACTCGATTGCTTTTTTGATCGGCGAGATGGGCCGGCAACTGGATCCGGTGCCAGCAACTTCGCCGTAATCAGGCAAAAAAATGCGCAGGCCAGGCCTGCGCATGATTGAGACAAAGAACTGTGACGTCAGTCTTTCTGATCCCGCAAGACATTGCCCGAAGCACCGTCGATGCGGAACTCGTACACAACGCCGTCGGCTTTACGCCCTTCGCCTTTCCAGTAACCGTTGTTGTCGGCTTCGATTTCGTAAACCTCTACGTAACCGGCTTTGGTTTTGACGATTTCGATGGCTTTCTCAATGGTGATCCAGCCTGCACCGGGCTTGTCTGCCAGCGCGGCGCCAGCGCTGAGCAAGCTGGCGGTGGCAATCAGGGCGGCAAAAGTTCTTTTGATCATTTTTTCACTCCATTTGTGGATAGTGCGCGAGGGTGTCCTGTTTTTTTGGGCGCCCAAGGGAAAAATAAGTTCCACTTTGATGGGTAATTGCCATGACGGATGTTCTCGGCAACTGATCGTCAAGGTTAGAATGTGCGAAATCAGGACGAGTCAATGACCCAAGACACTCTCTCGGAAGCCGAATACGATGCGATCACCGATGCCGCCGCGCATTGGTGCATGCGTGTGCACGCGGCTGATTGCACGGACGAAGAGCGACGCGCGTTCGAACAATGGCTCGATGCTCACCCGCTGCATGCGTTCGAATATGAAGCGATGCTGGAAATCTGGGACGTTGCCGAACATCTGCCGCGCCCCGAAGTTGACGTTGTCGTGCCGATCAGCCGCGCGCCGTCACGCTCGTGGCGACACTACGCGGTAGCCGCTGGTGTTTGCGCCGTCGCATTACCGCTGGCTGCAGTCGCTGGCTGGAACCTTGGCTGGTTGCCCAACAGCTATCAGCATTTCGCCGCCACCGACAACGTACGTCAGGTCACGCTGGGTGATGGCAGCCAGCTCGAACTGAATCTGAACACCGAGCTGACCTTCAGTAATTACAAGGACGAGCGCCGCGTCACCCTGGAAAAAGGTGAAGCGTTCTTCACCGTCAGCCATGACCTGAGCCACCCGTTTGTCGTGCGTGCAGGGGAAGGCAGGATTCGTGTAACGGGCACACGATTCAACGTCTGGATGTATGAAGACCAGGTGCGGGTCAACCTGATTGAAGGTTCAGTGCTGGTGACCAGCAACACCGCACTGTCGGGTGATGGTTTGCGTCTCGGGCCGTCGATGCAGGCTCGCTACAAGCATGGTGATTACATGCCGCAGATCAGCCAGACCTACCCCAACGACAGCGCTTTGGCCTGGCGTAGCGGCAAACTGGTGCTCGACAATCTGTCGCTCAACGACGCACTGCCGCTGATCAATCGCTATCTGGACAAACCTTTGATGCTCAACGATAACGCGACCGGTGCGATTCGCGTGGGGGGCATTTACAACATCAAAGAGATGCACAATCTGCCAAGCACCCTGCCTAAAGTGCTGCCGGTCTATCTGTCGCGCAACAAGGATGGCGACCCGGTGATCAACGCGCTGCCACAACAACCGCCAAAAAGCTGAAGGCCGCGCCCCTTGCGGGATGCGGCCTCCATTTTTAACGTGGGCAAATAGCCGTTTTTACTGCGCTGCCACTTTTCCAGTCTTATCCAGTGCTTCGCGGATTGTCTGTACCTGATACTGCGGATCCGCCTGAATCTGCTGTTCGGTAAACGGCAGGACGCTCCACTGTTTCTTCGAGAACGCTTCAGTCTGATCCCGCGAATACTTCGATGCCGGATCACTGGACAACGAGAACGCCAACAGTCCTTGCGCGTGCGGGCCCTTTTCATCGAACGTGACCACTTGCAGGTAGCTGGTGCCGCTGACCACTTCCAGTTTGCCGTCCTCACGCGGTACGCTCTGAATCGCGTTATAGATCCCCAAAGTACCCGGCCCGCCATGAATCGGCGTCTGTTGCCCGCCACTGCTGACCACCTGAATATCACCCCAGCGAGCGTCAGACTTGAGGCCCATTTTTGCGCTCAAGGCGACCGACGCCAACATGGCCTCGCGAAGCGCTTTGGCCACCGCTGGCTGCTCAATAGCCAGACCACGTGGCGTGTTTTGCGCATCCTTTGGATCGAACGCCACCCGCCAGATATCCGGAGATTCTTGCAAGGCTTGGATGATATTCTGGAAGTGCACCAGGCCCAGACCCGAATCCAGATTGGCCCGGCCGTCCCACGCTTTCAGGCTGGCACACAGCGGTTTCAGCGCAGCAGCGTCAGTACCTGTTTCATTGGCGCAGAATTTCAGCAGATCCGGCACAACCTGACCCGCCAGATACACCTGGTCGTCCATAACCATGTGCTGGAGATCCTTCACCGCCAGGGTAGCGTTTTTGTTCAGGCTGGCGAGACGATTCAGGGCGAAGCGCGAGCGCAGCCCCAACGGTTGACCCTCCTGACTGATCAGCGGCGAGAACCCGGTCAAGGGTTGCGCCGGATTCGCCAGCCAGGCGGAATCATTGGAATGCTGTACGAAATCCTTGCGCAGTAATTGCGGCAACTGGCTGGAGGCAAAAATACCTTTCTGCGCGGCTGCCGGATCGATGTCCCAAGCGCAAGCGCTGTTCGAGCCGTCCAGAATGATCATCTGCAAACCGATGCGCGGATCGCTGCATTTGGCCAGTTTGTCGGCACTGACGTTGGGCACCACCGACAGGTTCATGTATAGCGTCTGTCCCTTGTCATCCACGGCCAGGGTGTTGACCCAGGGAATGCCTTGAATTTTGTGCACCGAATCCTGCAAATCCTTGAGGCTGGCAGCCTGATTCATTGCGTACCACTGTTTGAGTACGCGATCGTTCTCAAGGTTGGCGTCGCGCAAACTGTACGCGTATTGATTATCCCAATCGAGCTTGCCCGGCCACTGCACCACCGGGCCGAACTGCGAGCTGTAAATGTCTCGCGATACCGCCACGACCTGGCCGTCCGCCTGCTTGACCTGCACCGTTACGGTCTGCTTGCTCATTGGCAGTGATTTGCCATCAAGCATGTAGTGCGTCGGATCTTTTGGATCGAGTTGCAGGCGGTAGAGCGTGAAGTGTTTCGAAGAGTCAACCGTGTGCGTCCACGCCAAGTGCTGGTTGAAACCGATGTTGATCATTGGCAGGCCCGGCAGCGCAGCTCCCATAACGTCGAGCTTGCCGGGAATGGTCAGGTGCATCTGATAAAAGCGCATGCCGCCGACCCAAGGAAAATGGGGGTTGGCCAGCAACATGCCGCGACCATTAAATGAACGTTCGCTGCCAACGGCCACCGCGTTACTGCCGCGATCCAAGGCGAAACGTTGCTGGCGCACGTCGGCCATTTGATAAGCGTGATGATCGTGCTCGATCCGGGCAGCGGCCTGTGGCGGTGTCGCACCCGCCAGTGCTTCGGCGAATTGACCAACGCCACCTTCAACCAGCAGACGCCGCGTCAACTTGACCAAATCTTCAGCGGCAATGTCGCGCACCCATTCGCCTTGGCATTGCTGCGGCAGGCCTTGCTGGCGACGTTCGGCAAGATATTTGTTGTAGCCGGCGGCATAACCTTCGACCAGATCCTGCACTTGGGAAGTCTGTGCCTGCCAAAAACCATTGACCGCTTCAGGCGTGTTCAGCCAATTGAAAAACACATCGCTGACGCGATTCTCGCGCTCTTCCACGGTGAACTGATCCGGGCCGAAATAGCGTGAGCGCTGACCGTTGACCGTGACGATCTCGTTGGCCAGCAGACAGAGGTTGTCTTGCGCGTAGGCGTAGCCGATGCCAAAACCCAAACCGCGTTCGTTGTCAGCGCGAATGTGCGGCACGCCAAAAGCGGTACGCCGAATATCGGCGCTGGCCTCAGTGGCGGGACTGAGTGCATGGGCGGAAAAACTTAGCCCGAAAGCCATACCGGCAAGGGTCAGTCCAATTAACTGCCTGGAAATAATCACGCTCGCTCCTGATCGAAATGCCGAAGAGCGCAGGCGTGCCTGGCCTGAAAGGACGGGCATCGGCTCCGCTCTGAAAACACCCACGCGTCCACGCGCAATGAGCCTTTGCAAGTAACGAAGCCGAGAAAAAAAATTTAGGCCGCCGAACAGCGATCTGAAGCCGTAATTACGGAGAAAAGACGAATTTCCGACAAAATTTCTACATTTTTTCTTTCATGATTTCTCGTGCTGATTCGTCTTGTTTAGAGAGAGCACAAAAACCTTTCCCGATCTGGCCCTGCAAAGGAGTAATCGCATGTACAACTCGCAACTACCATCGGACGGTAGCCAGGCGCCACAAGGGGCTTCCATGAGCTCCCTGGCGAGCGATTTCGGGCAGCGTGCCGACCGTCACGGCAACGAACGGATCCGCCTGCTACTGAAAAGTTTTGGTCTGCGCACCAGTCTGATCCGCCTGAAAGTCATCGACGCCCTGCTGGTCGCGGCACAAAGCGAACGTCGTCTGGGCGTTCGCGGTGTCCACAGCCAATTGCTGGATCTGGACATTCCGCTGTCATTTCTCAGTGTCCGCGAAGTCCTCAAACGACTGTGCGCCGAAGGTGTCATCACCTTCAACGCCGACAAGAGTTACAGCCTGCATCCACAAGCTGCGGCCGTCCTCAACGAGTAACCCGTACAGCGATCGCCGTCAGGATTTGACCTTGCGGCGCATCACGGCGTTGATAATCACCACGATCACCGCCACGGCGATGGCAATGTACTGAAACATCTTTTCAGTGATCATCCCGGCGTTTTGCGCCCAGGACAGGCCGAGCATGATCGCCAGTACCGACACGGCAATCAGAATCGAATAAATCAAACGTTGCTTATGGGTCATTGCGGTTTCCTGAAACTTTGAAATGTATCCGGTTTGTATCTGTTTGCATGCCATGCGCTTACCGTTTCACGGGGATGCGCCGCTGCAATCGGGGTCTCATGTTACAGCCGATGAAGAGTTTTGGCTTCATGACGGCGTAACCATGAGGATTTTTGAAATGCTGCGTCGAATCACCTGGCTGATTCCCGTTCTTGCCCTGCTGACCTTGAGTGGCTGCATCATCTTCCCCCACGGCGGCTGGCACGACGATCACCATCGTTACTACCAGGGTGGCCCTGGTTATTATCAACATCGCTAGAACAGGATTGTTCGCCCTGCCCGCGCTTCTCTGAATGAACGCGACAGGGAAATCACCCAGCCGATCCACTGCACACAATGCCCGCATTCAAGCGGGCATTTTTGTGTGCGCCGATCCGCCAGTCCAGCGCTTAAACAAGCCGCAAGCATTTGAAATCTAATGTCGCAGCAAACCGTTAGGCCACCGGATGGCGCGCGCCTAGGATTTGAGAATCTTTTTCGACTCGCAAACAAGGATGTTTATGCAGAGGACACTTATCAGGATCCACCGTCGACAGGCCATCGGATTTTGTCTGGCCATAATGGCGTTTGAATTGCTGACCTACATGGCCAGCGACATGATCATGCCGGCCATGCTGACGGTAGTGACGGAGCTGGATGCCGATGTGCGTCACGTGCCAAACGCCTTCAATCTGTACCTGATTGGCGGTGTCTGCCTGCAATGGCTGATCGGGCCATTGTCGGATCAATGCGGGCGGCGACCGATGCTGCTGCTGGGTTGCGCACTGTTTGGTATTTCCTGCGCGGTTGCCTTCATAACCGACAGCATCGAAATGTTCAATCTGCTGCGCGTGCTGCAGGGCATGGGTTTGGGGTTTGTGGTGGCCGTCAGTTATCCGGCCCTTCAGGAAGTTTTCTGCGAGGCGGACGCCGTGCGTCTGATGGCATTACTCGGCAATGTGGCGCTGTTGTCGCCCTTGCTCGGGCCGCTGCTGGGCAGCCTGCTGCTGGAATGGGTGAACTGGCGCGAGCTTTTTCTGGGGCTCGCAGTGGCGGCTGGCGTGGTCTGGGTCGGGCTACTTATCTGCATGCCCGAAACCGTGGGCATTGTGCGCCGTGACGGACAGGCGCTACGCCCGGTGGCCTTCTCTTGGCGACAGACCCGTCAGCGCTATCTGGCCCTGCTGGCCAATCGCAGGTTCCTCGCTGCAAGTCTGGCGCTAGGCCTGATGAGCCTGCCGTTGATTGCCTGGATTGGCCTTGCCCCCTTGTTACTGATCCAGCTGCTGGGCCTGACGTCGGTTGAATATGGCCTTTGGCAAATCCCGATTTTCTCAGCAGTTATCGTCGGCAACCTGATGCTTGATCGTTTATTACTGACGCACTCGATACCCGAATTGATAGGCCTGGCACTCTGGCCTTTCAGTCTTGGATTGCTGGCTCTGGGCGTGTGCGCAGTGATCGGCACAACCCTCACCCCGGTGATTGCCAGCCTGGCGCTGTACGCCATCGGATTGGGCATGAGCAATGCCGCTTTGTATCGAATGGCACTCTTTGCCAGTGATGACAGCAAAGGGCTGGTGTCCGCCATGATCGGCATGATTTCGATCACCGTGATGGGCATCGGCGGCTCGCTGATTGCTGCTGGCGGCGGTGGCTCACACATTGAATTCTTCGCACTCTGGTCAGCCTTCGGCGGCCTGCTGTGTTTGCCTTTTCTCTACGGTTTTTTACAAGGCGCGAAAACCGCGCCACCTCCACCTCAATAAAGGATTATTGATGACTCATCTGCCCTATAGCGACGCGCTGTGCGCGTTGCCGCAGCCCTATTGTCGGGACTCGGCCCCCGCAGGACTGTTCGATCAAGCCATGGCCGAGACCAGTCGTTTTCATTGCCGGCACACCCCCGGTTACGAGCACTGGCTGAACAGTCATGGAATAAATGTGCATGACCTCGACAGCCTGGACGACTGGTCAACATTGCCGCCGATCTTCGCCAGTTTTTTCAAGCGTCACCTGCTGCTCAGCAGCACCGGTGAGCACGCACTGGAACTGACGTCCTCGGGCACCAGCGGCGAACAAAGCCGTATGCGCTATGACACACGCAGCATGGCTGGCGCCCAGTTCATGGTCGAACGAATATTCGATCATTACGGCTGGAACACTCCCGAAACCCCATGCAACTACCTGCTTCTGAGCTACGAGCCAAAAGATCGCATTACCTTGGGGACCGCTTACACCGATCAGTTTCTCTGCCGTTTTGCGCCAAAAAATCGCGTGATCTACGCCCTTCGCAATACGGGCGACGGTCATCAGTTCGATGTATTTGGTGTGATCGCTGCTCTGCAATCCTTCGCTGAAGAAGGCGTGCCGGTGAGGATATTCGGCTTTCCCGCATTTCTCTGGCAGGCCCTGCAGCGAATGCAGGCGACCGGTGTGGCGGATTTACAGTTACCGCCGAATTCGCTGGTGTTTTTCGGGGGTGGCTGGAAAACCCAGGCCGCGCAGGAAATCCCAAAAGCGCAGTTATATGCGCAAATCCACCGGCAACTGGGGATTGAGCCGTCGAATTGTCGCGATGGTTATGGAGCCGTCGAGCACGCAGTGCCTTACGTAGAATGCGCTGAGCATCACTTTCATGTGCCGGTGTATTCACGCGTCTACATACGCGATCCCGGTGACTTTCGCGTGTTGCCCTATGGCCGGCCAGGCCTGTTGGGATTCGTCTCGCCCTACATCTCGTCGAGTCCTGCGCATGCGGTAGTGATGAGTGACCTGGCCACGTTACACCCCGGCGAAAGCTGCAACTGCGGCCTGGAAAGTGACTGGTTTGAACTGCATGGCCGCGCCGGCACCAGTGCCGGACGCAGTTGCGCCATGGCCGCCGCCGAACTGCTGGGGGATCACTGACATGTTTTTGATTAATGGACAGCTGAATCCCCAACGTAGCCTCGATGACGCACTGCACACTCTTTATGCGGATCTGCCACAGCGCTTGAGCATGCCCTTGCGCGCAGAAACGGTGATCAGCGCAGCAATCCGGTTCGCCGAACAATTGCGCGACGGCAGCACACTCGCGCTCGACGCCGAGCAATGCCAAGCGTTGATCAACTTCTGCCAGGCCGATGCTTTACGCCACAAACTTGCGCGCGAACTCGGCGATCAATCAACCTCACTGCGGCGTATTGATTACCGTCAGCCACGTTTCGAAAGCTGGCGCGCATTGGGTCTGGTCGTGCACATCACGCCGGGCAACGCGCCGTTGCTGGCATTCTGCGCGGTGCTTGAAGGTTTGCTGGCCGGCAACGTCAATTGGCTGCGCCCCAGCAGCAGCGACCAAGGATTGACCGCGCGTCTGCTTCAAGCGCTGGTGCAATGCGATGCCAGCGGACAACTCGCCGGCTACATCGCCGTATTACCGGTGACCACTGCGCACATCGGTCAGCTGTGCAAAAAGGCCAACGGCGTCGCCGCTTGGGGTGGAGAGTCCGCGTTGCGGGCCATCCGCCAACAGCTGCCGCCCGGTTGCCGCTGGATCGATTGGGGACATCGCATCAGCTTCGTTTACATGACACCGGAGGCGGCATCAGCGCAGGCGCTGGATGCCGTGGTCGATGAGGTCTGTCGTCTGGATCAGCAGGCGTGCTCCAGCCCGCAATGGCTGCTGGTGGACAGCGATGACCCTGCGGCACTGCGCGACATCGGTGAAAAAGTGGCCGAGGCCTTTGAACGTCGCGCCGGGCAATGGCCAGCGTTGCAGCCCACGCTGCAAGAAGCCTCGCAAATCACCACCCAAACGCAGATGACCCGCTTGGCGCAGAGTTTTGCCGGGCAGATGGGGCACGTCTGGAGCGGATCGGGCTGGCGTGTGATTTGGGCGCATACCCGCCAATTGAGCCCCTCACCGTTGTTTCGCAGTTTGCTGCTCTTCCCGGTGCCTCGCGCGCGAATCAGTGAAACCTTGCTGAATTGGCGAAACGTCCTGCAAAGCTGCGCGCTGGTGTGCGAGGACAGCCAAATCAGTGAGCTGACGCAAACGCTGATCAGCGCCGGCGTCACCCGTCTGGCGCCGGTCAATGCCATTCACGACGGCTATGACGGCGAACCCCACGACGGCGTCTATGCGCTGCAACGGCTTAGCCGTCGAGTGTCGGTCAGCCTGTCCGCAACCACACTGCCGACCCACGCAACCCTTGACCCACTGCCACTGGCGCCCGTCCACAACGGTCAGCCGATAATGACTAAAGACGCCTTCGTCTCGCAGCCCATCAATCCGGCAGCGCAACTGTATTTTCGCTCCGGCGGCAGCAGCGGCCTGCCGGCGTTGGCGGGTTTCAGCTACCGCGACTTCGAGCGGCAGATGCGTGCAACGGCCGATGGACTATTTGCGGCTGGTCTGGATCCGCGCCGTGACCGGGTCATGAATCTGTTCTTCAGTGGCGGGTTGTACGGGGGGTTCTTCAGCTTCGCCAAAGTGCTTGAGCTGCTCGACGTTAGCCACCTGCCGATGGGTGCCCCCGCCGATGATGAATACGCTGAAATCGCGCAACTGATCGTCGATCAACGCGTCAACGTGCTGATTGGCATGCCGAGCACCCTGCACCGCTTGTTCCTTAAAGAGAAAGAGCGACTGCAAGCGTACGGCAACATCGAAAAAGTCTTTCTCGGAGGTGAGCACGTCAGTGAGCAAAGTCGCGATCTGCTGCAAAGTTGCGGCGTTTCCCTCATCCGTTCGGCCATTTACGGCAGCGTTGACGCAGGCCCGCTGGGCCACGCATGCCAGGCGACCGGCGATGGCGTGTTCCATCTGCTAAGCGATATCCAGCACCTGGAAATTATCGGGTTCGATGACGACGTCGCGGTGAGCGGTGATGGCGTCGGCCGACTGATCTTTACCTCAACCGCCCGGGAGGGCCAGTTCGTCGAGCGTTATGACATCGGCGACAGTGGTCGCTGGGTGCCCGGGCATTGTGCTTGCGGGCTGCTCTCGCCGCGTTTCGAACTGATGCAACGCCACGGAAAACTGATTCGTATCGGCACCGATTTCATTTCCCTGAGCGAATTGGCCGAGCGCCTGCAAAGCCCTTTCCAACTGTTGCTTGACCACGCACCCGACGGCGTCGAACGCATGCACCTGCGCTCGGAACTCTCATCAGAGGAGGCCCTGACCCGCCTGGCCAGCTATTTGACGCTCGCGACCGTCGTGCAGAGCGGATTGTTGGTGCTCGAAGTTGAAGCTTGTTCCGTCGAACACTTCACTCGCCACAAACACAGCGGCAAGACGCCGATATTCATCGACTCACGGCGTTAACAGCCGACTTATTACAAGAGAAAACACCGTGAAAACTATTCATCAACTCAACGAGCTGATCACCTACGCTCGTCAACACTCGGGTTTTTACACAGAAACGCTGGGCCCTGTTAATCAACCGATCACGGCTTTGGCCCAACTGCCACTGACCGATCCAGTCGACTACTGGGATCAAAGTCATGACCTTGATCGTTGGCCTGTGCTGACAGGTTCACCGAGTCAGGCGCTGGTGTTCAAAACAGGCGGCTCGACCAGCGCGGGCAAGTTGTCCATTTACAGCCGCAGTGAATGGCACACGCTCGTCAGAGACTTCGGTCATAGCCTGACAATGCAGTTCAAGCCCGACGATCGCGTGGCCAATCTGTTTTTCGCCGGCGACTTGTACGCCAGCTTTCTGTTTATTCATGACGCGCTCGCGCATGTCGATACGTCGATTACCGAATTCCCTTTCACCGGCGACGTCGATTCCAGTGTATTGGCCGAAGCGATCGTTCAGCATCGGATCAATGTTCTGGCAGGAGTGCCTGCGCACTTGTTGGCATTTGCCGCCTGGCTGAGCCGTCATGGGCAGATTCTGCAGGGCGTCGAGACAATCCTTTACGGCGGCGAAAGCTTGTTTGCTTCGCAGCGGCAGGTACTCGGCCAAGTTTTCCCCAACGCCCGCATCACCTCCATTGGCTACGCCAGCGTCGATGCCGGTTTTATCGGCGCCAGTACACTGGACTGTGATGACGGCGAGCATCGAATGCAGGACGAGCACGCCATTATCGAGATCATTGACGAGGTGTCCGGAGCGGTGATTGATGACTGTGATCAGCCGGGACTGTTAGTGCTCACAAACCTGAATCGAACCTTGATGCCGCTGGTTCGCTACCCGGTCGGCGATCGCGCCTGCTGGCGTGAGCCCGCCGGCACCGCCCGGCGTAAATTTGCCCTAAAAGGACGCAGCGCCAGCAGCCAACGGGTGCGCGTGGGCCTGCTTTCGCTGATTCCGAGCGAAATCGGCGCCATCGTCCAGCACACCGTTGGCAGTGACGACTGGCAACTGATGATCGAACAGACAGCGCACAAGGATGTATTGAGCCTGAAGTGGCAACCGACCACCCCGCCGCCGTCCGACGAGAACGCTTGCCGGCAACTTGAATTGCGCTTGGTCGAGTGCTATCCGCTGATCAAAAAACTGCAGGCTGACCAATTGCTGGAATTGCGCATTCAACGTTGCACATCCGAAGATCTGCAGCGTCATCCGCGCTCCGGAAAATGCTTGCGCGTACTCGATCGGCGCGTGTACTCGCCCCCTGCTGCGGGGCTTACGTGATGGAAACACTGATTTTACGCAACTACCGCAATTCCGACGCAACGGCGGTCAGCCAACTGTTCAGGCAGGTCTACGGTGATCACTATGTGCAACCGCATGTGTACCTGCCGCACATGATTAGCCAGAACCACGCGGATCATCGATGGCATTCGCTGGTTGCCGAAGTCGATGAACAGATCCTCGGCCACGCCACACTGTTTCGCGAAACCGCCTCGCACAGTGCCGAACTGGCGCTGAGCGTCGTCCACCCGCAAACCCGTGGCCAACAAATCGCCACGCGTCTGGGCGAGCAGTTACTGACTCATGCGCAGGCGTTGGGGTGTCGCAATGTCACAATCAAGCAAGTCACCCATCACCCCTACACGCAGCGGATGGCCGCCAGCCTCGGCTTTCATAACACCGGGCTGCTGCCGGACTACGTACCCTCGCCGTTCGGCGCCAGCACGCCGGAATCGATTGTCATTGGTTGCCGGGTCATTCCAGGCTATCAACAACCGTTGCCGAGCCAACGCTGGCCGACCCGTTGCGCGGCATTCATGCTCCACCTCAGCAACGTGTTCGGTGTCGATGATCAAACGCCTCGCTGGAGCGGCGTACCGGTTCAACTGGAAAAGCAGGCGAACCGATACGACATGCTTGTGAAAAAGATCGGTCCGGGCTTGATCAGGCAGTTGCGAGAGTTGCCAGCGCATTGGCTGGTGTCGATAAAGCTCAGACTGTCCAGGCACTTTGCCGTGGATCTGAGCCGGCTCGCCGATATCGGTTTTGTCTTTACGGGACTGGCGCCGGGGCACGGCAAATACGAGGGATGGTTGGCGTTGTTTCATCGGGGAATGTGCCAGCGGACGCTGCATCTCCACTGTCCGCACATGCAACGCTTGCACGAACTGACGCAAACGCAGGCAGCCACACAGATTGATCGTTAGCGGGAGCGATGGCCTGTGGTCTGATGAAAACTCAGCAGACCACAGGATTGCGGCGTTTAGGCCTTGGCTTTAACGCCCTTGTCCGAAGGCGGCGCAGGCGCGTTGCCTTCACCGTAGGTCTTCAGATTCTGCAGCACATAAATGGCTTTCTTGAATTCCGGGATCAGGCTCTTGCCGTAGAAATTGCCGTTGAGGCTATTGCTCTGGATGGTGTCCAGTTGGGTGGCGAAATACTCCAGCGCGTTAAAGCGTGCTTCAGGGTCTTTCTGTACGCCGAAACGGTCGAATTTGTCGCCGGCATTGAGCAGAGTGATGGAGGTGATCTCTGAAATCAGCCCTCTACCGCGCAGAAATTCGCTCAGATTACCCAGTTGTTTCACCGACACGTTGGTCGGGTCAAACCCTTTGATCTGCTTGCGCAGTCCTTGCTTGTCCATCTCGGCAACGTTCAAGGCATTAGGGTTGGTGCCGACCTTGGTGAGCATTTGCTGCACCTTGACGCTCTGAGCCACCTGTTTCTTCGCACCCGTGTCGCGAACCAGAACGCCGGCCTTGCTCTGCCAGGTACCGGTAATGCCGATAGTCATGCGAAAACTCCTTGAAAAACGGCCATGAAATGTCCTTGTTGAGCGACTTGTATGCCCGAGAGTATCCGCCGGCGCACCAGTGACTCCAACTTATTTATGGTCTTTTTACACATTTCGTACATTTCAGATACAAATCTGCAAAGCGTTCTAAATAAAGGCTTACAGCGATATTGTTAGAGCGCCGAGAATAGATTTATAGCACTAATGAACAGGCTGGTTAGTTTGCATGTATCAAGTCCGATACGTGCCATTGATCGACAATTAGAGATCCAGTACGAAAGTACCTAAAGCTTCCCTTTGCCGCGACGATACGTAGGGATACCCGCACTGTTTCGTATCCCCGCGCCATAACTACAATCGCAGCTCAAGGACCGGTTTCCATGCCCGCATTCCGCACCATTCAGGCTCGCTACACGCTGTTTCTGGTTCTGTTCATTCTGCTGTTGTCAGTGCTGACCGTGGTCGGCATCAGCCAATTGGTCGCGCCCAAGTTGCGGCACACCGAAGAGCAAGTCGTGCTCAATCGCATTGCCGAAGTTGCTGAACAGATTCAGGGCGAATTGAACAAGGTTCAGGCACAGCAACGCAGCATCACCCAGACCATTCCCCTGCTCGACAGCGCGGCAATCGACACCGTGTTGCCGGGGCTGGTTGACCAGTACGGCGAATTGAAAGTCTTCGGCGGCGGTATCTGGCCGCTGCCCGGCCAACGTGAAGCCGGACGCAACAAGTTCAGCACTTTCTGGCACCGCGACGCCTCGGGAAAACTGGCGGTAAACACCTTCTGGAACAGCGACGCCGCGCCCAATTACTACGACCAGAGCTGGTACAAGGGCGGCATGCAAACCCCGCGCGGCCAATGTGCCTGGGCCGCCGCCTATAAAGACGACGCCAGTGCCGAGCCGCGCACCAACTGCGCCATGGCCATCCAGAAAAACGGCGTAGCGTGGGGCGTGTCGACCATCGACGTGACCCTCGGCTTTTTCAATGATCTGGTGGCGCGCAAGGAAAAAGACCTCAACGCCGAAATGCTCATCGTCGAAGCCGACGGCAAGATCATCAGCAACAGCTCGCGAATCAGCGGCCCGATCGTGCTGAAGAACATCAGCGAACTGGCGGGCAACCTGCCGTTCGCCAAGCAGATCAACGCTGGCCTGCAAAACCGCGAGCAATCGCAACGCGTCGAGTTCGACAACAACGGTCAGGACAGCACCTTCTTTATGCGTCCGATCGAAGGCACGCCGTGGTTCCTCGCCACCGCCCTGCCGACCAAAATGCTTACCGCCCAGCGTGATGACGTGCTCAGCACCTTGAGCCTGTTGCAGATTCCGTTGGTGATTCTGTTGGTGCTGCTGCAGGTCTACGCGATTCGTCAGTTGATCGCGCGCATGAAGGCGTTGAAGGCCAACATTGATTTGCTTTCCAGCGGCGATGCCGACCTGACCAAGCGCATCACCATTCGCGCCGAAGATGAACTGGGCGCGATCGGCCATTCGATCAACGCGTTTATCGCGTATCTGCAAAACATGATCGGCGAAGTGACTCACGCCACTGGTGCCATGGCCTCGAGCCTCGACAACCTGCAACGCACCTCGGCGCACACCAGTCAGATTCTGTTGCGCCATGCCTCGGAAACCGATCAGACGGTTACCGCGATCACCGAAATGAGCTCGACCGCCGAAAGCGTCGCGCAAAATGCCGCTGAAACCGCCGCGTTCACCCAAAAAGCCAACGAAAACGCCGACCGCTCGCGGGTGGTGGTGGGTGAAGCGACCAACAGCGTTGTAGCGCTGATCGACGAAGTGGCCAGCGCTACCCACAAAGTTGAAAACATGCAGCAGGACGCTCAACGCATCACCGAGATTCTCGGGGTGATTGGCGCGATCGCCGGCCAGACCAACCTGTTGGCGCTTAACGCTGCGATCGAGGCCGCTCGCGCCGGAGAACAGGGTCGTGGTTTTGCCGTGGTGGCTGACGAAGTCCGCGCCCTCGCTGCTCGCACTCAGGCCAGCACGTCGGAAATCAACGAAATGTTGACTCGCCTTACACAAGGCGTGAGCTCATCGGTTGCGGCGATGGAAAACACCCAGGCCAGTTGCCAGTCGGCGGCCGACGCCACGGCGCGGGTCAACACCGGTCTGGATGAAATGGCCGGTTCGGTCAGCCACATCAACAGCCTCAGCACGCAAATCGCCACCGCCGCCGAACAGCAAAGCGCCGTGACCGAAGAGATCAACCGCAGCATGGTGCAAATCCGCCATATGGTTGAAGAACTGGTACACAGCGGCCAGGCCAGCGAGTTGAATACGCAGCAATTGCTGGAGGCTAATAGCCGGGTGAGTGCGATTATGGGGCGCTTTAAAGTCAGCTGAACCACCAAAGTGACACCCCTGTAGGAGCTGCCGCAGGCTGCGATCTTTTGATCTTGCCCCTTAAAAGCCAAATCAAAAGATCGCAGCCTTCGGCAGCTCCTACAGGGACTACGGCGTTCCGGTCTTGTAGCAACTGGAAACACTCCGTTGAAGCCGGCCAGGAAAAACCGGTCAAAATACGTTCTTTTTCGACCGCCACTCGACTCGAGAACCTGTCATGCGAACCTCTCTGCGTCTGCTCACCCTGAGCGCTCTGTTCATTTCTTCCCTGGCGCAAGCCGCCGATCTGATCCCGATCGAAGTTCACCGCGACGCCAATTGCGGCTGCTGCAAGAAGTGGATCAGCCACCTCGAAGCCAACGGCTTTAAAGTTGAAGACCATGTCGAGAGCGACATGAGCAGCTTCAAACAACAACACGGCGTGCCACCGCGTCTGGCGTCGTGCCACACCGCGATCATCAATGGCAAATTCGTCGAAGGCCATGTGCCGGCCGATCAAGTGCTGGCCCTGACCAAGCGCGATGATCTGCTCGGTGTCGCCGCGCCGGGCATGCCGATGGGCTCGCCGGGCATGGAAATGGATGGCATGAGCGATGCTTATCAAGTGATCGGCTTGAAGAAGAACGGCGCTGACGTCGTGGTGGCGGACTACCCGGCTCATTGATGGGTGCAGCATACGTCGGGCTGTTCTTTGCCGCGTTCGGGGCGGCAACGTTATTGCCGTTGCAGTCCGAGGCGTTACTGGTCGGGTTGATCGTCAGCGAGCGCTACTGGCTGTGGGGGTTGTTGGCGGTAGCGACGCTGGGCAATGTGCTCGGCTCGCTGGTCAATTGGTGGCTGGGGCGCGGGATCGAGCGATTTCAGGAGCGCCGCTGGTTTCCGGTCAGCGCCAAACACATGGCCACGGCGCACAAGCACTATGATCGTTACGGCCATTGGTCGTTGCTGCTCAGTTGGTTGCCGATTATCGGTGACCCACTGACGCTGATCGCCGGCGTCATGCGCGAACCCCTCGGGCGTTTTCTGCTGATCGTCACACTCGCCAAAGGCGCGCGCTATGGCGTGCTGGCCCTGTTAACCCTCGGCTGGCTCGGTTGAACCATCAGCCGCCGACATTGCCTGTGTGTTTAACGTCGCCGTAATGCGGCCATTCCAGCATCGGCCGATTTCCATGGAGTTTGTCCCTATGTCCAACTCGTTAAACCGCTGGTTGCCCGGCCTGTTTCTCAGCGCCGCCCTGCCCCTGTTTGCGCATGCCGCCACTGAAACCGCGCCCGCCGAAGGCCCGGCGTATGGCCCGGAACTGCAGGGGTTCGAATACCCTTACACGCTTAAACACTTCGCTTTTCAGTCCCAAGGCAAATCACTGCAAATGGGTTACATGGACGTCGCCGCTCACGGCAAGGCCAATGGCCGCACCGTGGTGTTGATGCACGGCAAGAATTTTTGCGGCGCGACCTGGGACAGTTCGATCAAAGCTCTGAGCGAGGCCGGTTATCGGGTGATCGCGCCGGATCAGATTGGTTTCTGCTCCTCCAGCAAACCCGACAACTATCAGTACAGCTTCCAGCAACTGGCGACCAACACCCAGCAACTGCTGAAAGCGCTGGGCATCCAGAAAGCTACGCTGCTCGGCCACTCCACCGGCGGCATGCTGGCCACGCGTTATGCGCTGCTGTTCCCGGAGCAGGTCGATCAACTGGCGCTTGTCAACCCGATCGGTCTGGAAGACTGGAAAGCCCTTGGCGTGCCCTATCGCAGCGTCGATCAGTGGTATGAGCGCGAACTGAAAGTCACCGCCCAAGGCATTCGCGATTACGAACGCACGACTTATTACGATGGCCGCTGGAAGCCTGAATTCGATCGCTGGGTCGACATGCTCGCCGGCCTCAGCAAAGGCCCGGGCAAGACCCAAGTCGCCTGGAACTCGGCGCTGATCTACGACATGATTTTCACCCAGCCGGTGTACTACGAGTTCAAGAACCTGAAAATGCCGACGCTGTTGTTGATCGGTACCTCCGACACCACGGCCATCGGCAAGGACATTGCGCCACCGGAAGTGAAGGCGAAGATCGGTCACTACGACGTGCTCGGCAAACAAGTGGCGAAACTGATCCCGCAGTCGACGCTGGTGGAATTCCCCGGCATGGGCCACGCACCACAAATGGAAGAACCCGAGCAGTTCCACAAAGCGCTGCTGGGCTGGCTGAGCAAAACCAATCCCGTTCGTTGATGAGGTAAGGCTGATGGCGGTGCAGATTGCGGTAATCGATGACTGGCAAGACGTGGCCCGCGACGTGGTTGACTGGTCTGTGCTGGACGGCATCGGCGCAGTCACGTTTGAACATGATTACCCGGCGGAGAACGCCATTTTGGCGCAACGTCTGGGCCGCTATCAGGTGATTTGCGTGATGCGCGAGCGCACGCGTTTCGATGAGGATTTGCTCAAGCGTCTGCCCAATCTGAAGCTGCTGGTCACCGGCGGCATGCGCAATGCGGCGCTGGACATGCCAGCGGCAGCCAAACTCGGGATCAAGGTCTGCGGCACTGATAGCTACAAACATGCAGCGCCGGAATTGACCTGGGCGCTGATCATGGCGGCCACACGCAATCTGGTGAACGAAGCCAATTCGCTGCGCGCCGGGCAGTGGCAGCAGGGTCTGGGTGGCGACCTGCATGGCAAGACGCTGGGCATTCTCGGCCTCGGCAGCATTGGCCAGCGTGTCGCGCAGTTTGGTCAGGTGTTTGGCATGCGCGTGATTGCCTGGAGCGAGAATCTCACGGCTGAGCGGGCGGAACAGATCGGCGTGACGTACGTCAGCAAGCAGGCGCTGTTCGAGCAGGCGGATGTGTTGTCAGTGCATCTGGTGCTCAGCGAGCGCAGTCGCGGCTTGGTCGATGCGCAGGCGCTGGGCTGGATGAAACCGACGGCGCTGCTGGTGAACACCGCGCGCGGGCCGATTGTTGATGAAGCGGCGCTGATCAAGGCGTTGCAGAAACAGCAGATTGCCGGGGCGGCGCTGGATGTGTACGAGCAGGAGCCGTTGCCGGACATGCACCCGTTTCGCACGTTGGACAATGTGCTGGCGACGCCGCATGTCGGGTACGTGAGTCGGCAGAATTATGAGCAGTTCTTTTCGCAGATGATCGAGGATATTCAGGGCTGGGCTGCGGGGGAGCCGATTCGGTTGTTGAATTGAGTCATTTCCTGATTGCGATGGTGCAGGTGCCATCGCCTTCGCGAGCAAGCTCTGCTCCTACAAGGGGACGCATTCCAAATGTAGGTGCAAGGCTTGCCCGCGAAGGGGCACTAACTGTCACCCCATCAACAAACTGCCCGCACCACAACAGTGCAACCCCCTCCTTCCCCAGCACAAAATTGTGACTATTCAGTCACCGTTTTAGCCCCGCGCCTCAAAAAAACCTGCACTTCGTCGGTGCATTTACCTCTGAAAACTCCGATTACCGATTAAAGCAAACCGATTGTCGAACAATTTACCCATTTGCCCTCGCCCGCTCTAGGATCTGGCCTAGACTGGTTTTCGGGGCACGAAACCGGTTGGTCACATTCCGGAAAAAAAGTCGAAACTTTTGCACGACGCGGCGGGTCATCACAAAGGTAGGGCCGAAGCGACTGGTGCAATCCTTGCAATAGCCCAAACACCCATTCTGCTTGCGCGTGTTGGGTAGCGTTTGCTCACCGATCCGTGGCGCGTTTGCGCTTGCCGTACGTAGGAGCTGCCGAAGGCTGCGATCTTTTGATCCTTTAAGAAGCCAGAGATCGCAGCCTTCGGCAGCCCCTACAGAGAGAACACAAGAATCAGATCAACAACACGGGAGATTCATATGATCAGTGCGGCATTGGATATTCAGGGAGAGCGTGCTCACCAATCGATGGGTGAATCGAGCACCATCAGCGTTCCCGGCAGCCGACAGATCAACGTCCCCGGCACCAAAACGCTGACGCCAGTAGCAAGTCAGAATCCCAACAAGAAGAAAGTGTTATTCGTGACCTCGGAAATCGCCGACCTGGTGAAAACCGGCGGTCTGGGTGACGTGTCTGCCGCCCTGCCCCGTGCCATGGCCCATTTGCACGATGTGCGCGTGTTGATCCCCGGTTACCCGCAAGTGATGCACAGCGAGAACCCGATCCACATCATCGGCGAACTCGGCGGTCATGCTGCGCTGCCTCCGTGCAAGATCGGGCGCATGGACATGCCTGACGGTCTGGTGATCTACGTGTTGATCTGCCCGGAACTGTACGAGCGCGAAGGCTCGCCGTATGGCGCCAACAACGGTCGCGACTGGCCGGACAACCATATCCGCTTCGCCCGTCTCGGTCTGGCCGCTGCCGACATCGCCGCCAACCTCGCACAAATTCACTGGTGCCCGGATCTGGTGCACGCCCACGACTGGCCGGCTGGTCTGGCCCCTGCTTATATGCACTGGCGCGGGCAGCGCACGCCGACCCTGTTCACCATTCACAACCTCGCGTATCAAGGCGTGACCAGCCTCGGCTCGTGCCCTGAACTGGGCATTCCCAACCATGCACTGCAACAGGAAGGCATGGAATTCTACGGCAAGATGTCGTTTCTCAAGGCCGGCATGGCCTACTCGAGCCACATCACCACGGTCAGTGCCACCTACGCGCAGGAAATCACCACCCCGGATTTCGGCTGCGGCCTCGACGGTTTTCTCGCCGCCAAGACCCAGCAAGGTTTGCTCAGCGGTATCCCTAACGGTATCGATGAGAGCTGGGACGCCGCCACGGATCCGCACCTGTTCGCGCCGTTCGCCATTGGTGACTGGGAAGGCAAAGCCGTCAATGCCGCCCACGTTCGCGAGCTGTTTGAACTGAATGACTCCGACGGCCCGCTGTTCGCTGTGGTGTCGCGGCTGGTGTATCAAAAAGGTCTGGATCTGACTGAAGCGGTGTCCGAGTACATCGTGCAGAACGGCGGCCAGATCGCAATCATCGGTCGTGGCGAGCCGGAAGAAGAGCAAGCCATGCGCGAACTGGCCTTGCGCTTCCCGGGCCAGATCGGTGTGCGCATCGGCTTCAACGAAACCGACGCCCGCCGCATGTTCGCCGGCAGCGACTTCCTGTTGATGCCTTCGCGTTATGAACCCTGCGGTCTGAGCCAGATGTACGCCCAGCGCTTCGGCTCATTGCCGGTTGCGCGCAACACCGGTGGGCTGGCCGACACCATTGAAAATGGCATTACCGGTTTCCTCTTCGACGAATCCACTGTTGAAAGCTATCAAGAAGCCTTGAGCCGTGCGTTCAAAGTCTTCGCCTATCCTGATTTGCTCAATGCCATGCGTTGCCGGGCAATGGCGGCACCGTTCAACTGGTGCAAAGCGGTTGAACCGTACGCCGAACTCTACGAACAACTGGTGGCCAAGGCCTTGGGTAAAGCAATCCACAAGTAACCGATCCACAAGGAACAAGGAGGTTGTAAACGATGCCGTTCCGGTCTATTGAAACCTGGCCCCACGGCGCGATCATGCTGGATGCCGAGCACACGCAATTTGCGCTGTGGGCGCCGGATGCGTTTTACGTCAGTGTCGAACTCGAAGACGGCCAGTCCCTGCCAATGCTGCCTCAGGCAGACGGCTGGTTTGTGATCAAGGCACGCTGTGCGGCGGGTACCCGCTACCGCTACAACATCGACGGCGAACTGGAGGTGCCCGACCCGGCCTCCCGCGCGCAGGACGGTGGCCTCGACCGCCACAGCGTGGTGGTCGATCCGCTGGCCTATCAATGGCGACACAGTGCCTGGCACGGTCGCCCGTGGAGTGAAGCAGTGATCTACGAGTTGCACGTCGGTGCGCTCGGTGGTTTCGCTGAAGTCGAACAACATCTGGCGCGCCTCGCAGGTTTGGGCATCACCGCCATTGAATTGATGCCGCTCGCGCAGTTCCCCGGCGAGCGCAATTGGGGTTACGACGGGGTTCTGCCCTACGCCCCGCAAGCCTCCTACGGCACCCCGGAACAACTCAAACATTTGATCGACAGCGCCCACGGTCATGGGCTGGCGGTGATTCTCGACGTGGTCTACAACCACTTCGGCCCCGACGGCAATTACCTGCACCGCTACGCCAAAGGCTTTTTCCGCGAAGACAAACACACGCCTTGGGGCGCGGCGATCGATTTCCGCCGCAGCGAAGTGCGCGAGTTCTTTATCGAAAACGCACTGATGTGGTTGCTCGAATACCGCTTCGACGGTTTACGCCTCGATGCAGTGCATGCCATCGAAGACCCCGATTTCCTCACGGAAATGGCCCAGCGCATCCGCGCGCAGATCGACCCGACCCGGCATGTCTGGCTGACCGTTGAAAACGAACTCAACCAATCCAGCCTGCTCGAATACGACTACGACGCGCAGTGGAATGACGACGGCCACAACGCCCTGCATGTTTTGCTCACCGGTGAAACCGACGCCTATTACGCCGACTACGCCGCGCAACCCACCGAGCAATTGGTGCGATGCCTGAGTCAGGGTTTTGTCTTCCAGGGCCACATCACCCGCCATGGCGAGCCGCGCGGCGAACCCAGCGAACACCTGCCGTCCACCGCGTTCGTGCTGTTCCTGCAAAACCACGATCAGATCGGTAACCGCGCATTCGGCGAACGCCTGCATCATCTGGCCGACCCGCGCGCCGTGCAGGCAGCGACCGTGCTGTTGCTGCTGTCACCGATGATTCCGCTGATGTTCATGGGCGATGAATTTGCCGCCGAACAGCCCTTCCAGTTTTTCACCAGCCACCATGGCGAACTGGCCGAACTGGTGCGCGAAGGCCGACGCAATGAATTCGCCGCGTTCAGCGCCTTCGCCGATCCGCACAAACGCGAGCAAATCCCCGACCCAAATGCCGAAAAAACCTTCCACGATTCACAGCCAAGGCTGATCGGCAATGGCAGCGTCAAACAGCAGGAAACCCTCGCGCTGTACCAAAAGCTTTTGCAATTTCGCCATCAATACATCATTCCGCATCTGTCCGGCACCCAGGCACTCGGCGCGCACATGCTCGGTCACGCGGCGGTCAGTGCACGCTGGCGATTGGGCAATGGCAGTGAGCTGCGAATTGACCTGAACCTCAGCGACACGCCAGTGGTCAACCCTCCACAGACCGAGGCCGTGTGGTTGTTTCAACAGCCACCCACCGTCGATCTATCGGAATCGGGCCAACTGCCCGCGTATTGCGCGCTTGTCAGCCTCACGGCCGCAACCCCTTTGCAACCTCTGGATGGAGAGCGCCTATGAGCGATGCGCAACTGGAAATTCTCGCCAGCCGAGCCGGCCTTGCTGTCGACTGGATCGACGCCAACGGCCGCCAGCAGAAAGTCGCCCCGGCGGTGCTGCGTAATGTCCTGATCGGCCTGGGCCACCCGGCCAGCACCGCACAGGAAATCGACGCCAGCCTGTTGGAATTGCAAGCCGTGCAACAAGACCGTCATTTGCCGCCGCTGCTGACCAGCGATGTCGGCGTCGGCGTCGATCTGGCGCGTTACTTCGCGCCGGAGACCCCGTGTGAAATCGTTCTTGAAGACGGCTCGCGACTGAACCTGAAACTTGACTCCGAGGCAGTGCTGCCCGGTCTGGTGCCGGTCGGTTATCAGCAGGTGCACATCGCCGATCAATTTTTCACCCTCGCGGTCGCGCCGGAACGCTGCTTCAGCGTCGGTGATGCGGTGGACAATCCGATCCCCCGCGCTTGGGGCCTGAGCGTGCAGCTATATTCGTTGCGGCGCTCCGGCGATGGCGGTTTCGGTGATACTCAAGCGCTGGAAGAACTGGCGCGAGTCGCTGGCGAACGCGGTGCCGAAGCCTTGGCGATCAGCCCGTTGCACGCGATGTTCAGCGCCGACACCGGCCGCTACAGCCCTTATTCGCCGTCCAGTCGCCTGTTTCTTAATTCGTTATACGCCGCGCCCGGTGCGATTCTCGGCGAACGCGCCCTGCGTGATGCTATCGACGCCACCGGCCTGGCAGAGCAGTTTGCGCAACTGGAAGACTTGAAACTGGTCGACTGGCCCGCCGCCGCTGACGCCAAGCAAAAACTGCTGCAAGCGTTGTACGAAGGCTTCGTTGCTGGCGATCACCCGTTGCACCCGGACTTCGCCAGTTTTCGTCACGCCGGTGGCGAAGCACTGGAAAACCACTGCCGCTTCGAAGCGATTCAGGAAATGCGCGCCGCCCGTGGCGAGAACCTCGACTGGCGGCAATGGCCGGAGCACTGGCACGACCCACGCGGCGCCGCGCTTGAAGCGTTCGCCGAAGAATATGCCGATCGCATCGGCTACTTCGCCTTCTGCCAATGGCTGATCCATCGCTGCCTCGAGCGTGCGCAAACCGCCGCTCGCAGCGCCGGCATGGGCATCGGCCTGATCGCTGATCTGGCAGTGGGTGCCGATGGCGCCGGCAGTCAGGCCTGGAGTTTTCAGGATGAGTTGCTCGCCTCGCTGACCGTTGGGGCACCGCCGGACATTCTCAATCGCTCCGGACAAGGCTGGGGGATTTCCGCGTTTTCGCCGGAAGGTCTGATTCGCAACGGCTTCCGCGCCTTTATCGACATGCTCCGCGCTAACTTCGCCCATGCCGGCGGTTTGCGCATCGACCACGTCATGGGCCTGCAACGTTTATGGGTGATCCCTAACGGCTCGGCACCGGCGGATGGCGCTTACCTGTATTACCCGGTGGATGACCTGCTGCGTTTGCTGACGCTGGAGTCCCATCGTCATCAAGCCATCGTCCTTGGCGAAGACCTCGGCACCGTGCCCGACGGTCTGCGCGAAAAACTCATCGCCCGCTCGATGCTCGGCATGCGCGTGCTGCTGTTCGAACAAGACAACACGCATTTCAAACCGATTCTCGACTGGCCGGATAACGCGCTGGCGACCACCAGCACCCACGATCTGCCCACCCTGAATGGCTGGTGGCACGGCCGCGACATCGACTGGAATGCACGCCTTGGATTTGTCGATGCCAACGGCGAAATCGAATGGCGCCAGCATCGTCAGCGTGAGCGCGAAGGCTTGCGCAGTGCACTGAGCCAGGATCCGCAGAACTTCCGCGAAGAATCCCACGAGGCCGATCAAGTCGTTGATGCCGCCGTACGCTTCCTCGGCCACACCCGTGCGCCGCTGGTATTGCTGCCACTGGAAGATGCGCTGGGCATCAACGAACAGGCGAACCTGCCCGGCACCATCGATACCCACCCTAACTGGTCGCGTCGCTTGCCCGGCCCCAGCGAAGCGTTGCTCGACGGCGTCGATGCTGCACGACGTCTGGAGCTGCTGGCTTGCGCGCGTCTTCAGGCTGCCGAGCGTGACCAATGAACCAAACGCTTATCCAGCCACTGCGCGCGACATTGCGCCTGCAATTCCATAAAGGTTTTACCCTCGAACAAGCGGTGCCACTGGTGCCGTACTTCGCTCAATTGGGCATCAGCCACATTTACGCCTCGCCGTTGCTCGCCGCCCGCGCCGGTTCGATGCACGGCTACGACGTGGTCGACCCGACGCAGGTCAACCCGGAACTCGGTGGCGAACCGGCATTGCGGCGTCTGGTCAGCACCCTGCGCGAACACAACATGGGGCTGATCCTCGACATCGTGTCCAACCACATGGCCGTCGGCGGTAACGACAACCCGTGGTGGCTGGACTTGCTGGAATGGGGACGACTGAGCCCGTATGGCGAGTTTTTCGATATCCAATGGCATTCGCCCGATCCGCTGATGGAAGGCCAGTTGTTGCTGCCGTTCCTCGGCAGTGACTACGGCGTGGCCTTGCAGGACGGCACGTTGAAGCTGCATTTCAACGCGCAGACTGGCAGCTTTTTCGTCGAGCATTACGACCATCACTTCCCGATCTGCCCGAATGATTACGGCGAGATTCTCAAGCACGAAGAAACGCTGAAGCCGCTCGCTGATCGGTTCAGTGCCCTCAGCTACCAGACCGATGCGCATTCGCTGGCGGTTCCACTCAAGGAAGAACTGCGGCAACTGGCGAGCGATGCGCAGGTGCTGCAAGCGATTGAAAACAATCTCAAGCACTACGACTCAACCACTGACGAAGGCTTTCAAGCGCTGCATCAACTGCTCGAGCGCCAGAGCTATCGTCTGGCCAGTTGGCGCACCGCCGCGGATGACATCAATTGGCGGCGCTTCTTCGACATCAATGAACTCGGTGGTTTGCGCGTCGAACGTCCGGCGGTGTTTGAAGCGACTCACGGCAAAATCTTCCAGTTGGTCGCTGAAGGTCTGGTCGACGGCTTGCGTATCGACCACATCGATGGCCTCGCCGATCCGCGGGGTTACTGCCGTAAATTGCGCCGGCGCCTTGACCTGATCGCGCCGGATCGACACTTGCCGATCTACGTCGAGAAGATCCTCGGCGCCGGCGAAACCCTGCACCGCGACTGGGCAGTGGACGGCACCACCGGCTACGAATTCATGAATCAACTGTCGCTGCTGCAACACGATCCGGACGGCGAACATGTGCTCGGTGAGCTCTGGCAACGTCGCACCGAGCGCCCCGCCGCGTTTATTGAAGAGGCACAACTGGCGCGTCAGCAGATCCTCAACGGTTCGCTGGCCAGCGATTGCGAAAGCGTTGCGCAGGCCTTGCTGCAAGTCGCCCGCGACGACCTGATGACCCGCGACCTGACCCTCGGCGCCATCCGCCGCGTATTGCAGGCGCTGATCATACATTTCCCGGTGTACCGCACTTACATCAGCGCGACGGGCCGCTCGGCGCAGGACGATGTGTTTTTCCAGCAAGCCATGGACGGTGCGCGGCCAACGCTCAGCGAAGCTGACTGGCCGGTGCTCGATTGCGTGGCGGCATGGCTCGGTGGCACACCGTGGCGGCGCAAACCGCTTGGCCGCTCGCGGAAAATCCTCAAGCACGCCTGCGTACGCTTTCAACAACTGACATCGCCGGCAGCGGCGAAAGCCGTGGAAGACACCGCGCTGTATCGCTCGGCGGTGCTGCTGTCGCGCAATGACGTCGGCTACAACACCGAACAATTCAGCGCGCCGGTCAGTGATTTCCACGAGGTCAATCAGCGGCGCCTGGCGGAATTTCCGGACAACCTGCTCGCCACCGCGACCCACGATCACAAACGCGGCGAAGACACCCGCGCGCGTCTGGCCGTGCTCAGCGAGCGCAGTCACTGGTACGCCGAGCAGATCGAATTGTGGCGCGCCCTCGCCCGCCCGGTTCGGGTTGACGATCAAGTGCCGTCGGCCGGTGATGAGCTGATCCTCTATCAAGCCTTGCTCGGTAGTTGGCCGCTGGATTTGCGCGACGACGATCACGCCGGGTTCGCCGACTACGCCAAGCGCATCTGGCAGTGGCAACAAAAAGCCTTGCGCGAAGCCAAGCTGCAAAGCAGTTGGAGCGCGCCGAACGAAGCCTATGAAAATGCGACCCAGGCCTTCACCGAAAAACTCCTGACCGGTGAAGACGGCGAACTGCTGCGTGCGGCGCTGGCCAAGACCGTCAGCAGTATCGCTGCTGCCGGCGCGCTCAATGGTTTGGCGCAAACCTTGCTGCGCATGACCGTGCCGGGGGTGCCGGATCTATACCAAGGCAACGAGTTCTGGGACTTCAGCCTGGTCGATCCGGACAATCGCCGGCCGGTGGATTACGCCGCTCGCGAGCAGGCCCTGCAGGAGCCTCTGCCACCTGTGGATCTGCTGACGCACTGGCGTGACGGGCGCATCAAGCAAGCCTTGATTGCGCAGGTGCTGAACTTGCGCGCCGAGCATGCCGAACTGTTTCGGCATGGCTCGTACCAGGCCCTGGAGGTGCTGGGCGAGCAGGCGCACAACGTGCTCGCGTTTGCCCGCGAACACGAGGGGAAACACGCCATCGTGATCGTGCCGATCCGTTGCGCGACGCTGCTGGAAAACAGTGCTGTACCTCAGGTCGATGCGCTGCACTGGGGCGATACCCGGGTGGTTTTACCGTTCGACGCCTCTGACACAAACCTGAAGGGACTTTTTCAAAGCAGCGCAGTCACAAAAAACAGGGAGCTGAAAATCAGCGACGCGCTGGGGGATGTCCCGGTCAATCTCTTTATCCAACACTTAACGTAAGCATGAGTTCAGTTCAGGAGCATTGCGATGAGTACCGACGATAAACGCATTCGCGAATTCGCCTATCAAATCTGGGAATCGGAAGGGAAACCTGAAGGTCATGAGGAGCGCCACTGGGAGATGGCGCGCAAACTGGCTGAAGCTGAAGCCTTGGCACCGAAGAAAGCCCCGAAAGCGGCGGGCAGCAAAACCGCTGGCAAGGACGCTGAAGTGAAAGCACCTGCTGCCAAACCGAAGGCAGCGGCCAAGGCCAAGCCAAGCAGCGCCGCCAAGGTGATTCCACCCGGCGAAAAACCCGCCGAGAAAAAGCCACGAGCGCCGCGCAAGCCTTCGGCGATCTAACGCTTTACCGACGATTGAATTGAACTGAATGACCGTGTGGCGGGCTTGCTCGCCACCGAGGACGCGTTCGTCCTCAAGAAATACACAAAATCCCTTGTTTAAACCGGCTTCTGTGGTGAATGGATTTTTGTGGCGAGGGGATTTATCCCCGTTGGGTTGCGAAGCAGCCCCAAATGCTGCACTTGCGGAGTGTCAGACATACCGCGTGCAATGGTTTTGCGACTGCTGCGCAGCCGAACGGGGATAAATCCCCTCACCACAAAATCTCGCTCCTACCGGGAACCGGTTTCAACTGAACTGTCCCCGTTTTTTGCAGGAGCAATCATGACCCGTCCAAAAAAAGCCGAGCCCGCCGCGCACGCTGAGCCTTCGAGAATTCGTGAAGGCCTGCCCTTCCCGCTCGGTGCGACCTGGGATGGTCTGGGGGTGAACTTTGCGCTGTTCTCCGCCAACGCCACCAAGGTCGAACTGTGCATCTTCGACGATGCCGGTGAAGTCGAACTCGAACGCATCGAACTGCCGGAATACACCGACGAGATTTACCACGGCTACTTGCCCGATGCGCACCCGGGGCTGATCTACGGCTACCGCGTGTACGGCCCTTACGATCCGGCCAACGGTCACCGCTTCAACCACAACAAACTGCTCATCGACCCGTACGCCAAACAACTGGTCGGCGAGCTGAAATGGTCGGAAGCGCTGTTCGGCTACACCATCGGCCACCCCGACGCCGACCTCAGTTTCGATGAACGCGACAGCGCGCCGTTCGTGCCCAAGTGCAAGGTCATTGACCCGGCACACACCTGGGGCAACGACCAGCGTGTCAGTGTGCCGTGGGACAAAACCATCATTTACGAAACCCATGTGCGCGGCATCAGCATGCGTCACCCCTCGGTGCCGGAAAACGTGCGAGGCACCTTCGCCGGTCTGATGAATGACGATGTGCTCAAGCACATTCGCAGCGTCGGTGTTTCGTCGGTCGAGCTGTTGCCGATCCACGCCTTCGTCAACGACCAGCACTTGCTGCACAAGGGCATGACCAATTATTGGGGCTACAACAGCATCGCGTTTTTCGCCCCGGATCCGCGTTATCTGGCCAGCGGCAAGATCGCCGAATTCAAAGAGATGGTCGCGCACCTGCACGAGGCCAATCTCGAAGTCATTCTCGACGTGGTCTACAACCACACCGCTGAAGGCAACGAACAGGGCCCGACCCTGTCGATGCGCGGGATCGACAACGCTTCGTACTACCGCTTGATGCCCGATGACAAACGCTACTACATCAACGATTCCGGCACCGGCAACACGCTGGATCTGAGCCATCCGTGCGTTTTGCAAATGGTCACCGACTCGCTGCGTTACTGGGCCACGGAAATGCACGTCGACGGTTTCCGCTTCGACCTGGCGACGATTCTTGGCCGTTATCACGATGGCTTCGACGAACGTCACAGCTTCCTCGTGGCCTGCCGTCAGGATCCGGTGCTGCGTCAGGTGAAAATGATCGCCGAGCCGTGGGACTGCGGCCCCGGTGGCTATCAGGTCGGCAACTTCCCGCCGGGCTGGGTCGAATGGAACGACAAGTTCCGCGACACCGTGCGGGCCTTCTGGAAAGGTGATGACGGCCAGGTTGCCGATTTCGCCAGTCGCATGACCGCTTCCGGCGAAATGTTCAACCAGCGCGGACGGCGGCCGTATTCGTCGGTGAACTTCATTACCGCGCACGACGGCTTCACCCTCAATGATCTGGTCTCGTACAACGACAAGCACAACGAAGCCAACGACGAGAACAATCAGGACGGCAGCAACAACAACCTGTCGTGGAACCACGGCGTCGAAGGCCCGACCGACGACCCGGAAATCAATGAACTGCGCCATCGGCAGATGCGCAATTTCTTCGCCACGCTGCTGTTGTCGCAAGGCACGCCGATGATCGTCGCCGGCGACGAATTCGCCCGCACGCAAGATGGCAACAACAACGCGTATTGCCAGGACAGCGAGATTGGTTGGGTCAACTGGGATCTGAGCGAAGACGGCAAAGGCTTGCTGAAATTCGTCAAACGCCTGATCAAGCTGCGCCTGGCTTATCCGATTCTGCGTCGCGGACGTTTCCTGGTCGGCGAGTACAACGAGGACATCGGCGTCAAAGACGTCACCTGGCTGGCACCGGACGCCACCGAGATGACCACCGAGCACTGGCACGATGCACACAATCGTTGCCTCGGCATGCTGCTTGATGGCCGCGCGCAGGAAACCGGGATCCGCCGCAAAGGTGCCGATGCGACCTTGCTGCTAGTGGTCAACGCGCACCACGACATCGTCAATTTCACCTTGCCGGAAGTGCCGGACGGCGGTTTCTGGACGTGCATGATCGACACCAATCAGCCTTCGATTCGTGGCCAGGAGCGCTTCGATTTCGGCCATGAATATTCAGTGACCGGCCGTTCGTTGCTGCTGTTTGAACTGCAACACGAAGAAGAAGATTGATATGGATCTGCACTGTTATCTCGCCCGCAAACCGCCGGATTATGCCGACACCCACGCCCTCGGCCAGTGCCTGCGAGCGATGGTTGAGGCCGGGCTTGACCGCTTGCCGTTACCCGGCAGCGGTCTGACGCTGGAGCGCTTTCAGCATTTAGCCGCTGTCGGCGGGCATGATCTGGGTTTGTGCAAACTCTATGAGGGGCACACCGATGCACTGGCGATCATCGAACAACTCGGTGGTACGCCGACGCCCGGCAGCACGTGGGGCATGTGGGCAGCGGAACCGCCGCAAGCCCGGGTGAAGGTCAGTCCGGCCGGGCATATGGTCGCGTTGAATGGACGCAAAGCCTGGTGTTCCGGCGCGGCGGTACTCAGTCATGCGCTACTGACGGCGTGGGACGCCGATGATCAACAGCAATTGGTCGCGGTGGCGCTCGATCAACCGGGCGTGACGGTCACTGATGAAGGCTGGCGCGCCGTGGGCATGGGCGCGACTGGCAGCGTCGAAGTGTTGTTCGATGGCGCTGAAGGTCAGGCCATCGGCAACCCCGGCGATTACTTGCAACGGCCGGGTTTCTGGCAGGGCGGCATTGGTATTGCCGCCTGTTGGTACGGCGCGGCGCAGCAGATTGCCGAGCGGTTGCGCAAGCAGTGCGGTCAGCGTGAAGAACCACATGCCCTCGCCCATCTCGGCGCCGTCGACAGTGCCTTGCAAGCGGCGGCGGATGTTTTGCGCTTCAGCGCTTTGCATATTGATGCAAATCCTGACGACAACGCCGAACTGCTCGCCCGTCGCGCCCGCGCAGTGGTCGAGCAGTCTGCCGAACAGGTGATCCGTGAAGTCGGCCGCGCATTGGGCGCCGGGCCTTACTGCAAGGATCGCCACTTCGCCCGACTGATCGCTGACCTGCCGGTGTTTCTGCGGCAAAGCCATGCCGAGCGCGACCTCGCCGCCCTCGGCCAACTGATTGCCCAACAACCCGCCGAGGTCTGGTCGCTATGAGAGCCAATCCAATCGTCGGCCAAGGAACGACCCTGCATCAATGGCAAGGCTCGCGGCATTTGGCGGAGCTGCAAAGCATCGACGTGCTGAGCCTGGTACCACCCGGATCGCGCGCGGTGATTATTGCACCGCACCCGGACGATGAAGTGCTGGGTTGCGGCGGTTTGCTGCAACTGCTCGCCGCTGCCGGGCGCCCGTTGCAACTGATTTCAGTGACTGACGGCAGCGCCAGTCATCCCGGTTCTGAACGCTGGCCGGTTGAACGCTTGAGCGTGATTCGGCCGCAAGAATCCGCTGAAGCGCTGCGCCGCCTCGGCCTGCCGATGCACCGTTTGAAATGGCTGCGCGGGGGTTTCACCGATACTCAAGTGGCTGCTCAGGAACAGCAATTGCGCGCGTTCATCGAAAGCCATCTGCGCCCCAACGACGTGGTGTTTACCACGTGGCGCGAAGACGGCCATTGCGATCACGAAGCCGTCGGCCGTGCCAGTGCCGAAGCCGCGCGTCAGGTCGGCGCGACCTGCCATGAGCTGCCGGTGTGGACATGGCACTGGGCAACCCCCGAAGACGCCTTCGTGCCGTGGCAACGCGCGCGCAAAATTCTTCTGACGCCGGCGCAAGTCGCGCGCAAACGCCACGCGGTGCACGCTTTTGCCAGTCAATTGGAAGGCGACGCACAAGCCGGGCTTGCACCGGTGTTGGCGCCATACGTGATCGATCGCCTGCTGCAGCCTTTTGAAGTGGTGTTTTTATGAGTGTCGATGATCGCTATTTCGACGGCCTGTTCGCCGGCAGCGACGACCCGTGGGCCTTTCGCGAGCGCTGGTACGAGCAGCGCAAACGCGCGATCACCCTCGCCGCCCTGCCGCGTCCGCACTACCGGGCGATCTTTGAACCGGGCTGCGCCAACGGTGAATTGAGCGCTGAACTGGCGAATCGCTGCGACCGACTGTTGTGCTGCGACACAGCCGACGCAGCGGTGCGTCTGGCGCGAACCCGATTGAGTCTGTTCGACCACGCTGAAGTTCGCCAAAGTCGCCTGCCGGGGGACTGGCCGGAGGAAAAATTCGACCTGATTGTATTTAGCGAAATCGGCTACTACCTCGACCGCGATGATCTGACAGCCGTTGCCCAACGCATGGGCCAGTCCTTGGCTGCAGACGGGCAAGTGCTCGCCTGTCACTGGCGCCCGCCGATTGACGACTGCCCGTTGAATGCGCGGCAGGTGCACGATTTGCTCCACGAACATTTGCACCTGCCACGCCTGGTTTTACATCAGGAAGCGGACTTCATTCTGGAAGTGTGGAGCCGCGAACCGCGCTCGGTGGCAACGCTGGAGGGCTTGCGATGATTGGCATCCTGATTCCGGCGCACAACGAGGAAGACTTGCTCGACGAGTGCCTGAGTGCCGCATTACGCGCCAGCAAACACGGACTGCTCGCCGGCGAACGGGTCGAAATATTGGTGGTTCTCGACAGTTGCACCGACCGCTCGGAACAGATTGTCAGCAAATATCCAGTTTTGAGCTTGAATATAAAAGCGCGCAATGTAGGTCAGGCGCGAGCGACCGGTGCGCGGATGTTGCTGGAGCGAGGGGCGCGGTGGATATCCTGCTCCGATGCCGACAGCCGCGTGGCCGACGACTGGCTGGTGGCGCAACTTGGATTAGGCGCCGATGCTGTCTGCGGGACGGTGACGGTTGAGCGCTGGCACGAGTCGCTCGACGAGGCGGCGCAGATTCGTTATCACAGCCACTATCGGGCGTGTGAGGGCCATCGGCATATCCATGGCGCCAACCTCGGCATCAGTGCTGACGCATACCGTTTGGCCGGTGGTTTCGAACCGCTGGCCTGTGATGAAGATGTACAACTGGTGCGGCAACTGGAGCTGACCGGCGCCAATATTGCGTGGAGTCATCGGCCGTTGGTGCACACCAGCGCGCGGCTCGACAGCCGAGCACGCGGCGGGTTTGGTGACTATTTGCGGAATTTGGTACAGATAGGCTAAAAAAAAGCGTATCAGTTTGCGAGGTTTCGAGACGAATCGTTGTTCATGAGCAATACTCTGTTGCGCGGCAATCCAGGGTTCGGAGCGTCGTGTAGCAATCAACCAGCCTTCAAGCGTCGGACACGTTGAGCAACGTTGCCAGGCGCACGACTGAGGG
Organism: Pseudomonas sp. P1.31; assembly: GCF_001269815.1. Taxonomy (NCBI): domain Bacteria; kingdom Pseudomonadati; phylum Pseudomonadota; class Gammaproteobacteria; order Pseudomonadales; family Pseudomonadaceae; genus Pseudomonas; species Pseudomonas sp. P1.31. Next base: position 70,409 of record NZ_LHVN01000020.1, read on the forward strand.
CGAAACCAACAAGGACGTCGCCACATGAAACCGTTATCCCTCAGTGAAAGCAGTTCGACCGCACAGATCTGGAACAGCGCCCCGCAACTCGACAATATTCCCGTCATTAATACCCGAAGCCTGGTGCCCGCTGGTGCGCGCGCTGTGATCATCGCCCCGCATCCCGGGGATGAAGTGGTGATGTGCGGCGGCCTGCTGCAATTGTTTTCCGGCCTGGGTCATCCATTGCAATTGCTCTCGATTACCGACGGCAGCGCCAGTCACCCTGGCTCGCGACAGTGGTCGGAAAAGCGCTTGAGCGTATTTCGTCCGCAAGAAAGCGTTGAAGCCCTGCGCCGCCTCGGCCTGCCGATGCACAGCCTGAAGTGGGTGCGCGGCGGGTTTACCCACAACGCCCTGCTCGACCAGGAACGCCAACTGACGGAGTTCATCAGCCGCTACCTGCGCCCTGGCGATGTGGTGTTCAGCACCTGGCGCGGCGATGGCATTGACGATCATGAAGCGGTTGGCCGCGCCGCCGCTGAAGCGGCAGAACAGGCCGGGGCGACCTTTCACGATGTGCCGGTCTGGGCCTGGCACTGGCCCGAGCGCGAACAGAAACTGATTCCTTGGGAGCGCGCGCGCAAGTTAAGGCTCGACACCTGGACAGTCGCGCGAAAAAGCCACGCCACCCACGCCTATGCCAGCCAACTCAAGGGCGAACCGGCAATCGGCATCGCGCCAATGCTGCCGCCAGTGATCCTTGAGCGGATGCGCCTGCCGTATGAAATCGTGTTTGTCTAATGCGCACGCGGTATGCCTGCCACGACGATGCTGAACGGGCCGACGCCTTCGCGAGCAGGCTCACTCCCACATTTTGAGCTCCACCCGCCACAAATCCTGCATCCAACACACCTTCCCTGTGGGAGCAGGCTCACTCGCGAAAGCGGTATGTCAGCCAACAAAGATATTGAATGAACTGACGCCTTCGCGAGCAAGCCCGCTCCCACATTTTGATCTCCACCCGACACAAATCCTGTATCCAACACACCTCCCCTGTGGGAGCGGGCTTGCTCGCGAAGGCGCTGGGTCAGGCAACGCAGATATTGATGGGTGTTCAAAGGAACTGCCGCCCCCACGCATCAGTCGCATGAATAGGCAGTCAGGATTCAGAGGAGTGAACGTGTCCAGCGATCTCAAGCGTCATGTGGTCGACGCGCCAGTCATTCATCGCTTGCGCGTGCTGACGGTGAATACGCACAAGGGTTTTACCGCGCTGAATCGGCGCTTCATTCTGCCGGAGTTGCGTGAAGCGGTGCGCAGCACCTCGGCGGATCTGGTGTTTTTGCAGGAAGTGGTCGGCGAACACGAGCGCCATTCCAGTCGCTACAACGAATGGCCGCAGACCTCGCAGTATGAATTTCTCGCCGACAGCATGTGGAGTGACTTTGCCTACGGGCGCAACGCGGTCTATCCCGATGGCCATCACGGCAATGCGTTGCTGTCGAAATACCCGATCCGCGAATACCGCAATCTCGATGTTTCAATCACCGGCCCCGAACGCCGAGGGCTGTTGCACTGCGTGCTCGATGTCCCGGGCCATGCGGAAGTACACGCGATCTGCGTGCATTTGAGCCTGCTCGAAAGCCACCGCCAATTACAGCTGCAACTCCTCTGTCAGTTGCTCGAATCGTTGCCCGAAGATGCACCGGTGATTATCGCCGGCGATTTCAATGACTGGCAGCTCCAGGGCAACGCCGCCCTCGCCCGCCGCGATTACCTGCACGAGGCCTTCGAACGTCATCACGGGCGCCCGGCCAAGACCTATCCGGCGCGATTCCCGTTGCTGCGCCTCGACCGGATCTACCTGCGCAATGCCAGCAGCCATGACCCGCGAATCCTCGGCAACAAGCCGTGGACACATCTGTCCGATCACTTGCCGCTGGCCGTTGAAGTGCATTTGTAATCCTATACCTGCGGGCTAAAACGTCTACGCCGCAGGTTTTGCGGCGTTCTCCCCAATAAACAACACCTTAGATATGTTCTGAAAAACAGACAGTTGCGTCGTCTGATATCTCTCCTACCACTCATCGCACGGTTTCTTGACGCAAGCCCCTCAGTCTTCTTAGCTCAACCTTACTACCCCCGGAAACACTGTCCGGGGCGAGCCTTCGGACACTCGCCAAATCGAGCGGCCACGGTTCGCCCCGCTCCATTCGGTCGCCCCTCGTTCGGGGTAGGAGAGACGCCACACAGAGACAGCGCATGCGATAGCAAGGTAGACCTCCATGAAAACTTCATTCACCTCAGCAGAGATCAAAGTTACTTTTTGCACAGTGTCGAGTTCTATCTTGCTGTGTTCATCCATGGAGGCGCAGGCCGGACCTGCGGCGGATGAGACGGCGGCGTGGTATCGCCAGGATGTTACGGTGATGACCTTGCCCGCAACGGTGATCACCCCGGATCGACAACGTTTCAGTCCACGCCCGGATGTGCAGGGCGCCAAGCTGATCACCGAAGACATTTCCCCTTCTGCCTGGGATCAGCTCTACGGCAAAAGCGCCCGACAGGCGCAAATCGATGTGCAATCGGCAGGTTTCGCGATGCCCGGCAGCGGCGATCTGAAAGGCCCGGCGGTGCTGACCCTGCAAAGCGGCAGCGGGCATACGCAAACCATCGGACTGATCGGCGGGGTCAACCAGATTCAAGGCAACGGCAATGGTTTAATCACCAGCCGCGCCCTCGCCGACCCGGCTACTGACACCCTCAACCTGCAAGGCCAGAGCCTCGGCGCCTATTACAGCCTGACCGGGCCGCAAGGCTGGCACGTTGATCTGACGGCCAGCGGTGGCCGGGTCAACGGCTTTAGCCGTAACGAACAAGGCGCACGGCAGTTGACCGAGGGCAGCGCGATGACCTTTTCCGTTGAGGGTGGCTACCCGATTGGTCTGAGCGAAAACTGGGTGGTCGAACCGCAGGCACAACTGATCAACCAGCGCATCACCCTCGACACGCCGTATGCCGGCAATGGCAACGCCTCGTCCAGCGACATCACTTCGTGGAGCGGCCGGGTCGGCGCACGGTTGAAAGGCAGCTACGATTTGAGCGGTCTGCCAGTCGAGCCGTATCTGCGCACCAACCTCTGGCACACGGTGTACACCGGCAACACGGTGACGCTGGATCAGGTCGACAAGATCAGCAGCAGCCGCAACTCGTCGTTTGTCGAATTGGGCTTGGGCCTGGTGGCGCGGGTGACGCCGTCGGTGAGTTTGTATGTGAGCGCGGATTACAGCAGTGATGTGGATGACAATGATCTGAACGGGATTATTGGTAGCCTCGGGGTGCGGATGCGGTGGTAGACAGCGGGTATTGATGTTGTTTGCGCCGACGCCTTCGCGAGCAAGCCCGCTCCCACAGTAGATCTCCAGTGAACACAAAATTTGTGAACACCCGGGATCCAATGTGGGAGCGGGCTTGCTCGCGAAGGCCGCGACTCGGTTCTAGATCAACCCTCAGGTTTAAGGATCAACACCGCCAACGGCGGCAGGTTCAATTCCAGTGACATCGACTGCCCATGGCTCGGCACTTCTTCGGTAAACGCCCCGCCACCATTGCCATAGTTGGAACCCGCATAAGTGTCAGCATCACTGTTGAGCAACTCCGTCCAGCGCCCGGCGAACGGCACGCCGACCCGATACGCCTGACGCGGCACCGGCGTGAAGTTCGCCACCACCAGCACCGGTTTACCGTCCTTGCTCCAGCGCAACCAGGCATAAACGCTGTTGATCGCATCATCACCAATCAACCACTGGAAACCCTGCGGCGCATCGTCCTGATCGTGCAGTGCCGGTTCTTCGCGGTACAGCCGATTAAGGTCGCCAACCAGTTTCTGCACGCCTTTGTGCTCGGAATACTGCAGCAGATACCAATCCAGCTGCTGATCGTGATTCCACTCGCGCCACTGACCAAATTCGCAGCCCATGAACAGCAGCTTCTTGCCCGGATGCGTCCACATGAAACTCAGATAAGCACGCAGATTCGCGAATTTCTGCCAGCGATCGCCGGGCATCTTGTCGATCAGCGAATGTTTGCCGTGCACCACTTCATCGTGGGAAATCGGCAAGATAAAGCGCTCGGACCAAGCGTAAACCAGACCGAAACTCAGCTCATTGTGATGATGGGCGCGGTACACCGGATCCTGCTGAATGTAATGCAGCGAATCGTGCATCCAGCCCATGTTCCATTTGTAGGCGAAACCCAAACCGCCCTGCTGCGTGCTCTGGCTGACCCCCGGCCACGCTGTCGATTCTTCGGCGATTACCAGCGCGCCCGGTGCCTCCAGCTCAACCACGTCGTTCAAATGACGGAGGAAGTCGATGGCCTCCAGATTCTCGCGACCGCCGTGGCGGTTCGGCACCCATTCGCCAGCCTTGCGCGAATAGTCGCGATACAACATCGAAGCCACGGCATCGACGCGCAGACCGTCAATGTGGAAATGCTTCAGCCAATGCAACGCCGAAGCGAGCATGTAGCCATGCACTTCAGTGCGCCCGAGGTTGTAAATCAGCGTGTCCCAATCCTGGTGGAAACCTTCCAGCGGATTGCCGTATTCGTACAGCGCGGTGCCGTCGAACTGCGCCAGACCGTGGGTATCGGTAGGGAAATGCGCCGGCACCCAGTCGAGGATCACGCCGATATCCGCCTGGTGGCAGGCGTTGACGAAGTCGCCGAACTGTTCCGGCGTGCCGTAGCGCGCACTCGGGGCGAATTGCGAGAGCAACTGGTAGCCCCAAGAACCACCGAACGGATGCTCCATGATCGGCATCAATTCGATGTGGGTGAAGCCAAGTTCTTTCACGTACGGAATCAGCCGCTCAGCCAGTTCCGGCCAGGTGTACTGGCGCGCGACTTCGCCAAGATCATCCAACTCACATTGCCACGAACCGGCGTGCAGCTCGTAAATCGACAGTGGCGCTGAATGTTTTTGCCGATCATGACGGCTGTTCATCCAGTCCTGATCCTGCCAATTGACTTGCAGCGGCGCGGCGACTTTCGACGCGGTGTCCGGCGGCAGGCTGGTGGCCAACGCCATCGGGTCAGCCTTGAGCGGCAGAATCCCGTGAGCGCCGAGAATCTCGTATTTGTACAACTCGCCCGCTTGCAGGCGCGGAATGAACAACTCCCAGACCCCGGACGGATGGCGCAAACGCATCGGATGACGACGGCCATCCCAGACGTTGAAGTCACCGACCACCGAAACGCGTCGTGCATTCGGCGCCCACACGGCAAAGCGCACGCCGTCGACACCATCAACGCTTGTCAGTTGCGCACCGAGGCAGCTACTGAGGTCGCGGTGATTGCCCTCGGCAAACAGATACAAATCCATTTCACCGAGTAACTGGCCGAAGCTGTACGGATCCTCCGCCACTTGCTCGCCACCGGCCCAACGCGTGCGCAACTGATACGGTCGCGCCTGATCAAAATGGCCGACAAACAGCCCCGGTGTTTCGGTCTGCTCCAGCGGCCCGCGTTCTTCGCCGGAGTCCTTGTCCAGCACGACAACGCTCAACGCACCGGGTAAATACGCACGGATAAACTGCCCGCCGGCGCCATCGCCGTGGGGCCCCAGAATCGAAAACGGATCGTGATGTTCAGCACGTACCAGCGCGTCGATGTCCTTCGCCGCCGGCAACAATGCTTCTTTCTGACCCTGTTCCTTGTTCGAGAAACTCATGACTACTCTCCACCAAGATCGGAAAAGGGTTTAAGCCCTGTCAATAACCCATACAAACCGTGCAACGGCACGGGCAGCCACGTCGGGCGATTTTCGGCTTCATAGGCCACTTCATAGGCCGCCTTCTCCAGACCGAACAATGCCAGCGCAGCGTCGGCCCCTTCAGGATCTTGCCAAGCATGATCAAGACTAGCTGCCGCTCGGCGATATGCCTGAACAAATGCCGCTCGCGCTTCATTCAAATAACGTTGCGCGACACGACGACGTGCGTCTTCAGACTCCGCGCCGTGATCAACGTTCTGCACATTGATGGTCATCGCCGCGGCGTAATCGAACGAACGCAGCACGCCGCTGACATCTTTGTACGGACTGTGTTTGCCTCGGCGCTCACTCAATGGCCGCGCCGGTTCGCCCTCGAAGTCGATCAGGTACGCATCGCCCTTGATCACCAGCACCTGGCCCAAATGCAGGTCGCCGTGCACGCGAATCTGCAAACCGCCGACAGCCTTTTTCGCCAGATCCTGGACGTGGGCCAGAATGGTTTTCTTCTCGTCGAGCAAGCGTTTGACCAGTTGCTGATCCGCCGCGCTGAGTTCGCCCTGATGTTGCTTGAGCAGTTTCAGCGCGTGCTCGACTTGCGCGGCGATATCTTTGCCCGTGGCCTGCGCATCCTTGGCCGTCGACACCTGCGGCGCAAAATCGACGTTGTCAGTCGGCGCGGCGAGCACTTTGTGCATCTCGCCCAAACGCTGACCGAGCATGCCGGCAAAATCCTTCAACTCGCCGAGTGCGTTGTAATGCTGTTCCTGCTCGGACATGGCATCGGCGAGTTCGTCGCGCAGCGCCCGTTCGAGGTTGTTCTGCGTCCATTCCCAGGCATCGCCCTGATTGCTCAGATAGCCTTGGGCGATCATCAACAGATTGTCTTGACCTTTGGCATCGCGGCGAATCACCGAGCCAAGCAGCGGCGAGATATTTTCGAAACCGGCCTCGGTCAGGTACGCGCTCATCTCCAGTTCCGGGTGCACGCCCGAGGCGACTTTGCGGATCAGTTTCAGCACCAGGCTGTTGCCGATCACCACCGAACTGTTCGATTGCTCCGCCGACAGGTAGCGCACTTCCGACTCGACACCGAGGCCGAGTTTTTCCAGTTGCGCCGTTGGTGCGAAGCGAATTTCGCCCTCGCTCGATTCGAGCACGGTGTTGTTCTGCATGCCCTGCAGCACGGCGCGAATAAACGCTTCGAGGCTGAACGCATCGGTGATCAAGCCGACCTGACGCACGCGACGAACGCGCGCCAACGCCAGTTGCTGCGGCAGTGCCGGGCCGACCTGATCTTCAGCAATGAAACCAAATGGCAGCTGATAACGGCTGGTGTGGCCAGCGCTGGTGACCTCAATTTCGCTGAGCAACACCGGATGCTGGGCATCGCCGAAGCGCACGCCGTAAGCCATTTGCACGTTGTCGATGGCCGCGCCTTTGCCGGCGAACCAGCGACGGTTTTGCAGCCAGTTCGGCAGGATGTTTTGCTCCAGCGTCGCGCGGGACGGCGCTTCCAGCAGTTCTTCCATGCGTTTTTTCAGCACCAGCGTGGTGAAGTCCGGCAGGCTTTGCGCGGGCTCGACGTGCCAGCTCGGCATCTGGTTTTCCGAGGCCAAGGCAAACCAGTAGAAGCCGTACGGCGCCAACGTCAGGAGGAAATTCAGTTGGCCAATCGGCGGGAAGGCATTACCGCCCAACATTTCCACCGGCACCATGCCGACGTAGGCCGACAAATCCAGCTCCGCCGCTTGCGCACTGCGCGAGACGTTCGCCACGCAAAGAATGATCTCGTGTTTGCCGTCGGCGTCGGTGAATTCGCGGGTGTAAGCGAGAATGCGGCGGTTGCTCGGCGAGAGCATTTTCAGCGTGCCGCGACCAAAGGCTTTCGACTGTTTGCGCACAGCAAGCATGCGCCGCGTCCAATTGAGCAACGAATGCGGATCGCCCGCCTGGGTTTCGACGTTGACCGACAGATAACCGTACTGCGGATCCATGATCGGCGGCAGCACCAGACTGGCCGGGTCGGCGCGGGAAAAACCGCCGTTGCGGTCGATCGACCATTGCATCGGCGTACGCACGCCGTCGCGGTCGCCCAGATAGATATTGTCGCCCATGCCGATTTCATCGCCGTAATACAGCGTCGGCGTGCCCGGCATCGACAGCAGCAGGCTGTTGAGCAGTTCGACGCGACGGCGATCGCGTTCCATCAACGGCGCCAGACGTCGACGAATACCAAGGTTGATCCGCGCGCGACGGTCAGCGGCGTAGTAATTCCACAGGTAGTCACGTTCTTTATCGGTGACCATTTCCAGCGTCAGTTCATCGTGGTTGCGCAGGAAAATCGCCCATTGGCAGTTGGCCGGAATTTCCGGGGTCTGACGCAAAATATCGGTGATCGGGAAACGGTCTTCCTGGGCCAGCGCCATGTACATGCGCGGCATCAGCGGGAAGTGAAAGGCCATGTGGCATTCGTCGCCATTCAGGCCTTTGGCGTCGGTATCGCCGAAATACAGCTGGGTGTCTTCCGGCCACTGATTGGCTTCGGCGAGCAGCATGCGGTCGGGGTAATTGGCGTCGATCTCAGCGCGAATCTGCTTGAGAACGTCGTGGGTCTCAGGGAGGTTTTCGTTGTTGGTGCCGTCGCGCTCGATCAGGTACGGAATGGCGTCGAGGCGCAGACCGTCGATACCCATGTCCAGCCAGTAACGCATCACCGAGAGCACGGCTTTCATCACTTGCGGGTTATCAAAATTCAGGTCGGGCTGGTGCGAATAGAAGCGGTGCCAAAAGTACTGGCCGGCGACCGGATCCCACGTCCAGTTGGACTTTTCGGTGTCGAGGAAAATGATCCGCGTGCCATCGTATTTCTGATCGTCATCCGACCACACGTAAAAGTCGCGCGCCGCCGAGCCGGGTTTGGCTTTGCGGGCACGCTGGAACCACGGGTGTTGGTCGGAGGTGTGGTTGATGACCAGCTCGGTGATTACTCGCAAGCCGCGTTTGTGCGCCTCGGCGATAAAGCGCTTGGCGTCGGCCATGGTGCCGTAATCGCTGTGCACGCCACGGTATTCGGCGATGTCGTAGCCATCATCGCGACGTGGCGACGGGTAGAACGGCAGCAGCCAGATGGTGTTGACGCCGAGTTCGGCAATGTAATCGAGCTTGGCGATCAGGCCGGGAAAGTCGCCGATCCCGTCGTTGTTGGAGTCGAAAAACGATTTGACGTGAACCTGGTAAATCACCGCATCCTTGTACCAGAGCGGGTCTTTGATGAAGGTGGCTGCATTGGGTTTCTTCGCCATGTGAAACTCCTGCTGAATTCTCTGGCACCACACAAGCCCTGTGATGAGTGGGCTTTTGTGGTGAGGGGATTTATCCCCGATGGGCTGCGAAGCGGCCCCCGCTTTTTCTTCAGTTGTACCGAGTGGTTTTCCATGCGACTGCTGCGCAGCCGGTCGGGGATAAATCCCCTCACCACAGGGTTTGGTGTCGATCTTTAGGAAGTGGTAATCCGCCAAATCCCGAACGGCTGATATGCCGGGTCAATCCGCATGAACTGGTATTTGCCATGCCAGTCCCAGCGATGCCCGTTCATCAAATCCTCACCGTGGGTCGTCGCATCGTCCGGCAGGCCCATTTCCCACAACGGCAGTTCGAAATTCGCTTCCTGCACGTTATGCGGATCGAGGCTGACCGCCACCAGAATGAAGTTGCTGCCATCGGCGCTGCGCTTGCCGAAATAGAGAATGTTGTCGTTCCAGGCGTTGTAGACCTTCAGCCCCAAATGCGTGTGCAGCGCCGGGTTCTGCCGGCGGATGCGGTTGAGCTGGGCGATCTCGGCAATGATGTTGCCGGGCGCGGTGAAGTCGCGGACGCGGATCTCGTACTTCTCCGAATCGAGGTACTCCTCTTTACCCGGCACCGGCGCCGCTTCGCACAGTTCGTAACCCGAATACATGCCCCACAGGCCCGAGCCCATGGTCGCCAGCGCCGCGCGGATCAAGAACCCCGGACGCCCGGACTCATGCAGGAACGCCGGATTGATGTCGGGCGTGTTGACGAAGAAATTCGGCCGGTAGCACTCGCGCCACGGCGATTCATTCAGCTCGGTGAGGTACGTGGCCAACTCAGCCTTGGTGTTGCGCCAGGTGAAATAGGTGTAACTCTGCGTGTACCCGACCTTGCCCAGCCGCGCCATCATCGCCGGCGTGGTGAACGCCTCGGCGAGGAAGATCACTTCCGGGTGCAGCGCCCGCACATCGGCAATCAGCCACTGCCAGAACGGCAGCGGTTTGGTGTGCGGGTTGTCGACGCGGAAGATCTTCACGCCTTCATTGACCCAACCGACGACGATGTCGCGTAACTCGACCCACAGACTCGGAATCGCGTCCGGCGCGTAGAAATCGACGTTGACGATGTCCTGATATTTCTTCGGCGGGTTTTCCGCGTATTTGATCGTGCCGTCCGGGCGCCAGTTGAACCAGCCCGGATGCTGCTTGAGCCACGGGTGATCCTGAGAACACTGAATGGCGAAATCGAGAGCGATTTCCAGACCATGGTCGGCAGCCGCCGCCACCAGTCGACGGAAGTCTTCACGGGTGCCGAGCTGCGAGTGAATCGCCTCGTGACCGCCCTCCTCGCTGCCAATCGCGTACGGACTGCCCGGATCGTCCGGCCCCGCCGTCAGCGAGTTATTGCGGCCCTTGCGATGCGCGCGGCCAATCGGGTGGATCGGCGTGAAGTACAACACGTCGAAACCCATGTCCTGAATCATCGGCAAGCGCGAGTGCACGTCATTAAAGGTGCCGTGACGTTTGGGGTCGTCGGTGATCGAGCGCGGAAACAGCTCGTACCAACTGGCGAACTCGGCCAGTTCGCGTTCGACGTCCATCGGGAATTCAGCACTGACGCTCAGGTAGGCGCGGTGATCGGCCTCGGCCATCAATTGCGCACTGCGCGAGTGCAGAAACAGCGCGACCTGCTCGGTTTCGAGCAGCCCGGACAGTTCATGGTGCAGCGCAGCGAGCTGTTCGCTGAGCTGACCTTCGCTGCGTTCGGCAGCTTGTTGCACCATCGTCCGGCCTTCCTGCAACTCCAGCGAGACCGGCACGGCGGCGGTGTGTTTCTTTTCCAGTTCGTACTGGAAACTGGCGAAATGATCGATCCACGCTTCGATGCAATAGAGGAAACGGCCCTGATGCTCGGGGCGGAACTGACCCTGCCAGCCATTGTTGCCCTGGTCGGACATGACCTCGCTTTGCCAGGTCTCCTCGCCTTCCTCGCGCCAGCGAATGCGCACCGCCAACTTGTCGTGACCGTCGGCGAAGACTTTGCTGGTGACCACCACTTCACGGCCGGCAATCGACTTCACGGCGAACTGCCCGCCATCGAGGGTCGGCATGGTGTCTTCAATGGCGATGCGTGGCAGCAACAAAGCCTGCGACAGCGGAATGTGCGGGTTGTAGCTTAGTTCTGAGGGGTTTTCAGCAGTCATTGAGCATCTCTCCTTAACGCCCAAAGGACGCTCTTGTGCCGGTTCAGCGTTCGCAATCGAGCGCCCGTCCGGAATGAACTCACTTAGGTTCCGAGCGACCGGTGCCGGGAAAAGTTCAGATGAAATTGCCGTTACAGAAAAGCGGATCGAATTCGCCACGAGGTGGTCAATCCACTTAAGCACTTCTCACGCCATGTGCCACACGGAGGTCTACTGATGAACATCCCGATCCCGGCCGAAACACCCGATCCGAACATCGACAAACCGACACTGCCGGAAACCGAACCGCAACCGATTCCAGAGCAAGAGCCGCCAGGCACCACGCCTCCACCTAAGGAAGAACCGCCAACGACGATGCCGCCCGTGATCGTCTGACCCGGCCACCGATCGTTCCCACGCTCTGCGTGGGAATGCCGCCGGGGACGCTCCGCGTCCCATTGCACGCGGGAAGCGATGAATTAGAGGAGATCGTTTTTCTGCTCATCCTTTTCGAACAAACGCACGATCCGTGGCATCACGCTGAAAATTCCCAGCGCCAACAAGGTACTCAGCAGCGCCGTCGCCTCCTTGCCCAACCCCGCCGCCACGCCAATCGCCGCCGTCATCCACAGCCCCGCTGCCGTGGTCAGGCCTTTGACGTGACCTTCATCGCCTTCCTTGTTCTTCAGAATCGTGCCCGCACCAAGGAAGCCGATCCCGGCGATAACGCCCTGCAGCACCCGGCTCATCGCATCGGACTCCGCCCCTGACGTCTGCGGCACCAGCACAAACAGCGCCGCGCCGAGCGCCACCAACATGTGCGTGCGCACCCCGGCCGCCTTGCCTTTATGCTCGCGTTCGAAACCGAGAATTCCGCCCAATACCGCCGCCATCACCAGCCGCACGGTGATTCGCGTGAGCTGCGACGCGTCACCAATGTCGGCAAATTCCGCTTGCAGCGTCACCCACACTTCATGCCACCAGGCGTTCATCGTGCCGTCCTTTTTATGAGTCGATAGATGATGGACAGCGGCGACCATTAATCGGTTGCGCCGAACGATCGGCAAAGCATGCGCCCTAACGTTTCAGACACCCCCGGAAAAAGGACAGCCCCATGCCCCTGCGCGTCGATGAATCCAATCCCGAGCAAAAAGTGTGTTTTTTTACCGTCGAACATGGCGAGGAAATTCGCATCTGCGACACCCTGGAAGTCAAAACGGACAGTGAAAAAGCCATGTCTTTCGTTGAGATAGAAGGCAAGCGCGTGTACATCACCGAAGCAGAAGCCGACGCCTTGACCGTAGCAGGTGCCAAGGACGGTCGTAAGCATCTCAAGGCTGACGAGAGTGATTCGGTGATTTGACTGACCTTGGTCAACACCCGGCGCAGACGCCTGCGATAGGCGTTTGCGCCTTTGCCTGCGGGCTGCTTCAAGTTGTCGCAGGACATGTCCAAAAGAACATCTGATACGCTTTTTATTGAAATACCTGAGTCTGTTATGCAAACAGATCGACGCCCATAGTTCGCTGGCCTGATGGAGGCTGATGAGCGAACGACCATGAGCGAACAAATCCCCGTCCGAACCGTAGAAGCATCTCCAACCATAAAAAGCATACCCGCACGCCCAATGAAGGCGACGGCAAAATCCAGCGACAATCAAATCCACACCCGCAGCTTCACCGGCCTGTTCCGCACCTTGCGTATGAGCGGCGCGGGGTTTCTGTTTTTGTTGTTTTTCGGCACGGTGTGGCTGAACTGGGGCGGGCGTCAGGCCGTGCTCTGGGATCTGTCGGAAAGCAAATTCCACATCTTCGGCGCGACCTTCTGGCCACAGGATTTCATCTTGCTGTCGGCACTGCTGATCATCGCCGCGTTCGGCCTGTTCGCCATCACCGTGTTTGCCGGCCGGGTCTGGTGCGGTTACACCTGCCCGCAGAGCTCGTGGACGTGGATTTTCATGTGGTGCGAGAAGATCACTGAAGGCGAACGCAACCAGCGGATCAAACTGCAAGCGGCGCCGTGGAGCCTGAACAAACTGGCGCGCCGTGCCGCCAAACACACTTTGTGGCTGGCGATCAGCGGGCTGACCGGGCTGACGTTTGTCGGCTACTTCACGCCGATTCGTCCGCTCGCTGAAGAGTTGCTGACGTTGCAAATCGGCGGGGTCAGTCTGTTCTGGATGCTGTTCTTTACCGCCGCCACCTACATCAACGCCGGCTGGCTGCGCGAAGCGGTGTGCATGCACATGTGCCCGTATGCGCGATTCCAGAGCGTGATGTTCGACAAAGACACCCTGACCATTGCCTACGACGTGGCGCGCGGCGAAAACCGTGGCCCGCGCAAACGCGATGTGAAACCCGCCGAAGCCGGTTTGGGCGACTGCATCGACTGCCAACTGTGTGTGCAGGTATGTCCGACCGGCATCGACATCCGCGACGGCTTGCAGATGGAATGCATCGGTTGCGCGGCGTGTATCGATGCCTGCGATTCGATCATGGACAAAATGAACTACCCGCGCGGGCTGATTCGCTATAGCTCTGAACGCGAACTGCAGGGCGGTAAAACCCACCTGCTGCGGCCTCGGCTGATCGGTTACACGGTGGTGTTGCTGCTGATGATCGGCGCACTCGCCCTGGCGTTGGTCGAACGGCCGATGGTTTCGCTGGACGTCACCAAGGATCGCGGGCTGTTCCGGGAGAACGCTCAAGGTCAGATCGAAAACATCTACAGTCTCAAAGTCATCAACAAAACCCAGCAGCGTCAGGTTTACAATCTGAGCCTTTTGGACGGTGACGGCTTTCAGTTGCAGGGTAAGACTGAGTTGAGTCTTGCACCGGGCGAGATTGTCGATGTGCCGGTGTCGGTGGCGATGACCACGGAACGGCCCGCGAGTAGTTCGCAGACGTTGAATTTCAAAGTGAGTGATAGCGATGAGGCGGAGGTTTACAGCGTGGCGAAGAGCCGGTTTGTGGCGCCGATGAATCGCTAAACCACACATCCCCCCTGTGGCGAGGGGATTTATCCCCGATGGGCTGCGAAGCGGCCCCAAACCTCGCGATCCGGTTTTTCATGGCGCACCGCGCTTTTAGGTTTCAGGACTGCTCCGCAGCCCATCGGGGATAAATCCCCTCGCCACAACTACATACACTCGAATCATTCACTGACCAGGCAACCGATGAAACGCTACGAAAAATTCGCCGACGACATCGCTGAACTGATCCGCTCCGGCGTCCTCGGCCCCGGCCAGCGCGTGCCCTCGGTGCGCTACGCCAGCCAGACCTACGGCGTCAGCCCCTCCACCGTGTTCCAGGCCTACTACCTGCTCGAGCGCCGAGGCCTGATCCGCGCCCGCCCCCGTTCCGGCTACTTCGTCAACGCCCACGCGCCGAGCCCGTTCTCGGAGCCGGTGATCAGCCATCAGGTCAACGAATCCACCGAAGTCGACGTCAGTGAACTGGTGTTCTCAGTACTCGATTCGATCAAAGATCCAAACACCGTGCCCTTCGGCTCAGCCTTCCCCAGCCCGACCCTGTTCCCCCTGCAACGCCTGTCCCGGTCGCTGGCCAGCGCCGCGCGGGAGATGGATCCGCGCATGGTCGTCACCGACATGTCGCCAGGCAACCCGCAACTGCGCCGCCAGATCGCCCTGCGTTACATGGTCGGCGGCCTGATGCTGCCGATGGAAGAACTGCTGATCACCAACGGCGCCCTCGAAGCGCTGAACCTGTGCCTGCAAGCAGTGACCGAACCCGGCGATCTGGTGGCCATCGAAGCGCCAGCGTTCTATGCGAGCCTGCAAGTACTTGAACGCCTGAAACTCAAAGCCGTGGAAATCCCCGTGCACCCGCGCGACGGCATCGACCTCAACGTGCTCGCGCAGACGCTCGAACGTCACCCGATCAAAGCCTGCTGGTGCATGACCAGTTTCCAGAACCCGATGGGCGCAACCATGCCCGAGGAAAAGAAACAGGAACTGGTCGAACTGCTGCGCCGTCACCAAGTGCCGCTGATCGAAGACGACGTCTACGCCGAACTCTATTACGGCCAGCAAGCGCCGAAACCGGCGAAAGCCTTCGACACCGAAGGTCTGGTTATGCATTGCGGCTCGTTCGCCAAGAGTCTGGCCCCCGGCTATCGCATCGGCTGGGTCGCTGCCGGGCGCTACGCGCAGAAAATCGAACGGCTGAAGCTGATGACCTCGCTGTGCGCCTCGATGCCCGCGCAAGCGGCGATTGCCGACTACTTGCAACACGGTGGCTACGACCGTCATCTGCGCAAACTGCGCTACGCCCTCGAAGAACAACAGAGCGCCATGCTCGCCGCCATCGCCCGTTACTTCCCGGCCCAGACACGCGTCAGCCAACCCGCCGGCGGCTACTTTTTGTGGCTGGAGCTGCCAGAGCAGATGGATTCATTGAAGTTGTTTCAGATGGCGCTGGCACAAGGCATCAGCATCGCCCCAGGGCCGATTTTTTCGCCGACGCAGCGCTTCAGGAATTGCATTCGCCTGAACTATGGCAGCCCGTGGACGGAGGATTCGGAGAAGGCGATGGAGACGTTGGGGCGGATTGTGCGGTCGTTCTGACAGGTTGATGTTGCCGCGATTTTTGCTATCGCCAGCAGGCTAGCTCCCAGAGTGGATTGCGTTGAAACACATTTGTGTGAACAACCACAAACCCTGTGGGAGCTAGCCTGCTAGCGATGAGGCCCAACCAGACAACTCAATTTTCTGGTTTAACGCCCACCACCCAAATCAACAAACGTCCCCGTCGCATACGAAGCCTTGTCCGACAACAGCCAGACAATCGCCTCCGCCACTTCATCCGGTCGCCCCCCACGAGCCATCGGAATCGCTGACTCAAGCTTGCTGACCCGATCCGGATCACCGCTCAGTGCGTGGAAATCGGTGTAGATGTAACCCGGGCGCACCGCGTTGACACGAATCCCCTCGCCCGCGACTTCCTTGGACAGGCCGATGGTGAATGTATCGAGCGCGCCTTTGGAGGCGGCGTAATCGACGTATTCATTTGGAGAACCCAAACGCGCCGCCACCGACGAGACGTTGACGATGCTGCCGCCCTGCCCGCCGTGCTTGGGCGACATGCGCAGGATCGCGTGCTTGGCACAGAGGATCGGTGCCAAAACATTGGTTTTCATGATTTTGAGGATGCGAAATTCGGACATTTCGTCGACCCGTGATTTGTGCCCGACGGTGCCGGCGTTGTTCACCAGGGCGGTGACCCGGCCCAATTCGGTGTCGACGCGCTGAAACAACGCGACCACTTCGTCTTCGATGCTGACGTCAGCGCGAACCGCAATGGCTTGTGCGCCCAGTGCACGGACTTGCTCCAGCACGCTATGCGCGGCCTGTTCATCCGACTGGTAGTTGATGCAGATCCGATAGCCTTGTTCGGCCGCCAACAACGCCGTAGCAGCGCCAATCCCGCGCCCGCCACCGGTGATCACAATGACTTTATCCATGCTGGCCCTTCCCCCGAATGCACCCATAACAGTCGGGGGAAAGAATAACCGCCATTGCCGGGTTTTGCATGGGTTGTCGTAAACATCCACCCTGTTGAACACCGCCCCCTGTGGCGAGGGGATTTATCCCCGTTGGGTTGCGAAGCAGCCCCAAAATCAGCCAGTGCGGTGTGTCAGCAGGAATCGGGGTGCAAGTTAAAGGGGCTGCTGCGCAACCCAACGGGGATAAATCCCCTCGCCACAGGATGTTGTCTCAGGCAGGAATCAGTTGTTCGCCGCGCACGATGTCCTGCATAAACCGCTCCGCCGGCATCGGGTGCCCGAGCAGATAACCCTGCAACGAATCACAGCCCAATTGCGTCAGAAAATCCTGCTGCACGCCGGTCTCCACGCCTTCAGCAACAATGCGCAAACCCAGCGCCTGGCCCAGCGCGACAATCGCCGAAACAATCGCCGCATCATCGCTGTCATGCTCCAGATCACGCACAAACCCACGATCAATCTTCAGTTCATTGGCCGGCAGACGCTTGAGGTACATCAGGCTCGAATAACCGGTACCAAAGTCGTCGATCGATAAATCGACGCCCATGTCCGACAACTCCTGCAACACCGTCATGCTCGCATCAGCATCACTCATCGCCGTGGTTTCGGTGATTTCCAGGGTCAGGCTGTTGGCCGGCAGATGATGAGTTGCCAAAGCTTTCGCCACGCTCTGCACCAAACCGGCATGACAGAACTGCAACGCCGACAGGTTCACAGCGATGCGCCAGTCGGTGTAACCGAGCACGTACCACTCGCGCATCTGGCGGCAGGCTTCATTGAGCACCCACTCGCCGATCGGAATGATCAAGCCGGTTTTTTCCGCCAGATCAATAAACTTGTCCGGCATCAGCATGCCGTGCAGCGGATGCTCCCAGCGA
Organism: Pseudomonas sp. P1.31; assembly: GCF_001269815.1. NCBI lineage: Bacteria > Pseudomonadati > Pseudomonadota > Gammaproteobacteria > Pseudomonadales > Pseudomonadaceae > Pseudomonas > Pseudomonas sp. P1.31. The sequence continues at coordinate 88,038 of NZ_LHVN01000020.1, forward strand.
AGCAGCGCCTCGGCACCGACCGGGCGACCGTTGGCTGCGTCGAATTTAGGTTGGTAATGCAGGCTGAACTGGCTGTGTTCCAGCGCCGCACGCAAATCCTGCAGCAGTTGCAGTTGCTTGCGCGCATTGCTGTTCATCGACGCGTCGAAGAAGCTGTAACCGTTTTTACCGCCACCCTTGGCGTGGTACATCGCCGCGTCGGCATTCATCAGCAGTTCTTGCGTGGTCTGGCCATTGCCCGGATACAGGGCGATGCCGACGCTGGCAGAGATCTGCAAATCGTGTTCAGCCACGCGGAACGAACGGGCGATCAGGCCAACCTGACGCGCCGCCAGGCTCAATGCATCGTTCGTTTCGGCGAGGCGCACCAGCAAAACAAATTCGTCGCCGCCGATCCGCGCGAGCGTGTCCTGGCTGCGCAGATCTTCGCGCAGGCGTTGCGCCACTTCGCGCAGCAACTGGTCGCCCATGTGATGGCCGAACGCATCGTTGACTGGTTTGAAGCCATCCAGATCGATGAACATCAAGGCGAAACAGCCGCCCTGTTCATGCACCTTTTTCATCGCCTGATTGATGCGGTCATCGAGCAACATGCGGTTCGGCAAACCGGTCAGCGTGTCGTGCAGGGCCAGTTGCGTCAGTTCGCGGTTGGCTGCGGTCAGCGAGTGCGCCAGATCTGCGGTGCGCGCTTCGAGGCGGGCATCAAGAATCGAGGTGAGCAAGGCGATCGACAGCACCGCCAACGTGGTAATCAGCACCAGACTGTCGAGGCCATTGCCCTTCAGGCCATCGATGGTCGCGCCACAGAAGCTGCCGTCAGGAAACTTCGCAGCGGCCATGCCGGTGTAGTGCATGCCGACAATGGCGATGCCCATGATCACCGCCGCGCCGCCGCGAATCAGCCGTACATAAGGCGAATGCTGGCGCAGGCGAAAGGCAATCCACAGCGCGGCGGCCGAGGCGCCGACCGCGATCAGCAACGACGCGCTGAACAGTGTCGGGTCGTAATCGATGCCTGGGGTCATGCGCATCGCGGCCATGCCGGTGTAATGCATGGTGCTGATACCGGCGCCCATGATCAGCGCACCGAAGGCCAGTTGCCAGATTGGTAGCTTCGGCTGACTGACCAGCCATAGCGCAAAGCCGCACGACAGCACGGCGATCAGCAGCGACAGCGCGGTGATGCCAATGTCGTAACCCAGATCAATCGGCAGTTTGAAGGCGAGCATGCCAATGAAGTGCATCGACCAGACGCCGACCCCCATGGCCAATGCGCCACCCGCCGTCCAGAAATGCACGGCGCGGCCCCTGGCGGTGGCAATGCGCCCGCTGAGATCGAGCGCGGTGTACGAGGCGAGAATCGCCACGCACAACGAGATGAGTACGAGGGTGGAGGAATAGCTACCAGTGAGCATGAAAGTTCTCGTGACCACCCAAACCGTACTGCGTCCATTCTCGGCTGGGCAAATGCGGCGATTGTACTGATTGCGCGGAAGAACGCACTGACAAAGTAAGCAAATTGCCATCAAGCCGATGAAACGCTTGTTTGATCGTCCTACAAGGCTCTGGAAAGCACCTTTCCCCCTGTAGGAGCTGCCGCAGGCTGCGATCTTTTGATTTGGTTTTCAAGATCAAAAGATCGCAGCCTTCGGCAGCTCCTACAGGGGGGGGAGCGGGCTTATTTGCTGTCGGTTACATCCAGTTGGCCGTCCCAGCCACCGCCCAGCGCGGCGATCAGTTGCACGCTGGCGATCAGGCGGCTTTGCAGGATGTTCAGCACGCTGCGTTCGTTGCTCAGCGCCGTGGCTTGCACCACCACAACGTCGATATAGGCGATCAGCCCGGCCTTGTACTGGTTTTCCGTCAGGCGCAGAGAGTCGCGCGCCGCATCCAGCGCTTCCTGGCGCACGGCGGCTTCGTCCTGATACACCTTGAGCTGCACCAGATAGTTTTCCACTTCGCGGAAACCATCGAGCACGGTCTGGCGGTATTTGGCCACGGTCTGATCGTAAACTGCTTCAGTGCGATCGACTTCGGCGGAACGGATGCCGCCGTCAAACAGTGGCAGATCCAGTTTCGGCCCGACCGACCAGAAGCGGTTCGGCAAGCTGACCAGGTCTTGCGAGGTACTGCTGCTGTAACCACCGCTCAGACTCAGCGACAGATCCGGGTAATACGCCGCTTTCGCCACGCCGATGTTGGCGTTGGCCGCAATCACCGAACGTTCAGCCGAGGCGATGTCCGGACGACGTTCCAGCAGTTGCGACGGCAAGCTCAACGGCACTTGCGGCAGGTTCGGGATGTTCTGGGTTTCGGCAATATTGAATTCGGCTGGCGCCTGCCCGGTCAGCACGGCAATGGCGTTTTCGAATTGCGCGCGTTGCCAGATCAGATCGACCAGATCGGCCTGAGTGCTTTTCAGCTGGGTTTGCGCCTGCGCCACCGCGTCACGTCCGGACACACCGGCGCGATACTGGTTCTGGGTCATTTTCAGCGAACGCTCGTACGCCGCCACCGTGGCTTCGAGCAAACGTTTCTGCTGATCGATCACGCGTAATTGCAGGTAGTTCTGCACCAGTTCCGACTGCTGGCTCAGGCGCATCGCCGCCAGATCGGCATAACTCGCTTGAGCACTGGCCTGATCGGCCTCAAGACCACGGCGCAGTTTGCCCCAGATATCGGCTTCCCAACTGACGCCCAACTGCGCGTTATAGGTGTCGCGAATACCGCTGGAAGAACTGCTCAAACTCGAACTGCTGCTGCCGGTGCCCTGGCTGGAGCGGGTTTTGCCCACGCTCAGGTCAACGCTCGGATAGAACGCGCCGCGCGCACTGCGTACCAGGGCCTGCGCCTGACGGAACTGCGCTTCCGATTGCGCGACGGTCTGGTTGGAGCTGTTGAGCTTTTCGATCAGGCCGTTGAGCTGCTGATCGCCGTACAGCTCCCACCAGGCGCCACGGGCCAGCGAGTCGCTCGGATTGGCCTGACGCCAGCCCTCGGCTTCTTTGTACTGAGCGATTTCGGCGGTCTGCGGGCGCTGGTAGTCCGGGCCGACAGCGCAGGCACTGAGCATCGCCACGCACAGCGACAGGCTCAATAGACGCGAGCCGCGCACAGTGGCCATATGGATAAGCGAACGATCAGTCATAGCGGAGTTTCCAGAGCGGCGTCAGTACGCACGCCACGCCATTTGTTGAAACGATGGCGCAGCTTGTCGAGATAGAGGTAAACCACAGGGGTGGTGTAAAGCGTCAGCACCTGGCTGAAAATCAGCCCGCCGATGATGGTCAGGCCTAACGGCTGGCGCATTTCTGCACCTTCCGCGCGGCTGAGCAGCAACGGCAAGGCGCCGAGAATCGCTGCCAGCGTGGTCATCAGAATCGGCCGCAGACGTTGCAGGCAAGCACTGCGGATCGACTCCAGCGGAGTCATGCCTTGGTGGCGTTCAAGTTGCAGCGCCAGGTCGATCATCAGAATCGCGTTTTTCTTTACCACGCCTATCAACAGGAACAGGCCGAGCAGCGAGATCAGGCTGAACTCGCCACCCAAGGCATAGATCGACAACAACGCGCCGACCCCGGCCGACGGCAACGTAGACAAAATCGTCAGCGGGTGAATGTAGCTTTCATACAGCACACCCAACACCAGATACACCGCGAGCAACGCGCCTAGAATCATGAACGGCTGGCTCTTCTGCGTGGCGGCGAAAGCATCGGCGGTACCGGCCATTTTTGCGATCACGTCTTCTGGCAAGCCAAGTTTGGCAATCGCCCGTTCGATGGCGGCACTGCCCTGCTCCACCGTCACGCCTTCGGCCATATCGAAGGAAATATCCTCGGAGGCGAACTGCCCTTCGTGGCTGACGCGGTCGTCTTCCAGACTGCTTTCATAGTGGGCAAAGGTCGACAACGGCACGCGCGCACCGTCGGCGGTAATCACCTGTACTTGCTTGAGCGTCACCGGATCCTGCGCATATTTCGGGTTGACCTCCATCACCACCTGATACTGGTTGAGGCTGTCGTAGATCGTCGAAATCTGCCGCTGGCTGTAGGCGTTGTTCAGCACCGAAGTGACCATGTCCATATCGATGCCCAGACGCTTGGCCTGATCACGGTCGACAATCAGTGTCACCTGTTGCGCGCCTCGGCCTTCGCGGGCATCAATGGCGGTCAACTCTGGCAGCGCACGCAACGCGGTCACCACTTTCGGGTACCACTCGCGCAGTGAACCAAGGTCTGCACTTTGCAGGATGTAACTGTACTGCGAGGTGGTCTGTTCACGGCCACCGCCGAACTGCAGATCCTGATCCGCCATCAGCATCAATTGCGCGCCAGCCACCTTGGGCATTTCCTTGCGCAGCCGCTCGATGACTTTCTGCGCCGATATTTGACGATCCTTGATCGGTTTCAAACGCACGAGCATGAAGGCGTTGTTGGTGCCGTTGGTGCCGCCGATAAACCCGGCAACGCTTTCCACCGCTTCGTCCTTGAGTACAGCACGACGGAAGGTCTCCATTTTCGGCTGCATCACACTGAACGACAGACCATCGTCGCCGCGCACGAAACCGATCAACTGGCCGGTGTCCTGCTGCGGCATGAAGGTTTTCGGCACGACCACATACAAGGCAACGTTGACGCCGACCGTGATCAACAGACTGAGCAAGGTCAGGCGGCGATGACGCAGCACCCAATCGAGGCTGGTAGCGTATTTGCCAACCATCCAGTCGTTGGTGCGGCGGCTGAAACGTTGCAGACGGTTTTCCTGCCCCGGCGTGTGCGGTTTAAGCCAGCGCGCGCAGAGCATCGGTGTCAGCGTCAGGGACACCACCAGCGATACCACAATCGACGCCGCCAGGGTGATGGAGAATTCGCGGAACAGGCTCTCGATGATCCCGCCCATAAACAGGATCGACAGGAACACCGCCACCAGCGAGACGTTCATCGACAGCAAGGTAAAACCGACTTCCTTGGCCCCGAGGTAAGCAGCCTCCATCGGTTTGACGCCTTCGTCGATGTGCCGGGAAATGTTCTCCAGCACCACGATGGCGTCGTCGACCACCAGACCGGTGGCCAGAATCAGCGCCATCAGCGACAGGTTGTTCAGCGAGAATCCATAGAGGTACATCACCGCAAAGGTGCCGACCAGCGACACCGGTACCGCCAACGTCGGGATCAGCGAGGCGCGGAAGTTACCGAGGAACAGGAACACCACCAGAATCACCAGCGCCACGGCGATCAGCAGGGTCATTTCCGCTTCGTGCAACGTCGCCTTGATCACCGGCGAGCGATCCATCGCCAGATTAAGCTTCACGCTGGCTGGCAATACCGCTTGCAGTGCCGGCAGTTGCGCCTTGATTTCGTTGACCGTCTCGATGATGTTGGCGCCTGCCTGACGGTTGATCACCAGCAACACCGCGGCGTCATCGTTGAAGAAACCGCTGTTGTAGCGGTCTTCCACACCATCGCTGACTTTGGCCACGTCTTTGAGGCGCAATGCGGCGCCATCGGCGTAGTGGATGATCAGCGACTCGTAATCCTTGGCTTTCTCCAGTTGATCGTTGGCCTGGATCTGCCACAACCGCTGGCCGTCCTCGACCGAACCTTTGGGCCGGCGCACGTTGGCGTCAGCAATGGTTTTACGCACGTCATCCAGCGCCACGCCGTACTGATTCAGCGCCTGCGGTTCGAGTTCGATGCGCACTGCCGGCAACGAACTGCCGCCGATCTGCACTTCGCCGACGCCCTGCACCTGCGACAGGCTCTGCGACAGAATCGTCGAGGCCAAATCGTAAAGCTGACCTTTTTCCAGCACATCCGAGGTCAGCGACAGCACCATGATCGGCGCCTGTGACGGGTTGACCTTTTTATAGGTCGGCATGCTGCGCATCCCGCTCGGCAACAGATTGCGCGAGGCGTTGATTGCCGCCTGCACTTCCCGCGCCGCACCGTTGATGTCGCGGTCGAGGTCAAATTGCAGAATGACCCGCGTCGAACCCTGGCTGGAGCGGCTGCTCATGGTGTTGACGCCGGCGATGGCGCCAAATGAGCGCTCCAGCGGCGTGGCCACGGTGGATGCCATGACCTCCGGACTGGCGCCGGGCAGGCTGGCCTGAACGACAATCACCGGGAAATCCATTTGCGGCAGCGGCGCCACCGGCAGCAGGCCGAAGCTGACACCGCCCAGCAGCATGATCGCCAGGCTCAGCAGCATGGTCGCGACCGGGCGTTTGATGAAAGGGCCGGACAGATTCATTGACCGCAATCCCCAGCTTCACCGCACACCCCTGTAGGAGTGAGCCTGCTCGCGATAGCAATTTGTCTGCTCACATAAATGTTGGATGTGCCGGCCTCATCGCGAGCAGGCTCACTCCTACATCGGGAATGCGTGCAGACAGTCATACCGGCACCTCTGCGCTGTCGGCATTGGTTTTGCCAAACCGGCGACCGAGGCGGTCGAAGTACAGGTAGATCACGGGCGTGGTGAACAACGTTAGTACCTGGCTCACCAGCAACCCGCCAACCATCACCAGACCCAGCGGCTGACGCAATTCCGCGCCAGAGCCGGTGGCGAGCATCAGCGGCACCGCGCCGAACAGCGCCGCCAGCGTGGTCATCAGGATCGGCCGGAAACGCAACAGCGCGGCTTGATAGATCGCCTGCTCGGGCGCCATGCCCTGATTGCGTTCGGCATCAAGGGCGAAGTCGATCATCATGATCGCGTTTTTCTTCACGATACCGATCAGCAAGATGATACCGATGATCGCGATCATTCCCAGATCATTGCCGCTGAGCAGCAGTGCCAGCAAGGCACCGACCGCCGCCGACGGCAAGGTCGAAAGAATAGTAATCGGGTGGATGTAGCTCTCGTAGAGCACGCCGAGCACGATGTACATGGTCACCACCGCCGCCAGGATCAGCAGCAAGGTGCTCGACAGCGACGCCTGGAATGCTTCGGCCGCGCCCTGGAACTGCGTCTGCACGCCGACCGGCATGCCGATGTCTTTCTGCACTTGATCAATGATGTCCACCGCATGCCCCAGCGCCACGCCCGGCGCGAGGTTGAACGACATCATCACTGCCGGGAACTGGCCGATGTGGGTGATCGCCAGTTGTGCCTGACGCTCCTCGACGTGGGCCAGACTCGACAGGCGCACCTGCGCGCCATCCGTGGTTTTCACGTGGATCTGGTCCAGTGCCTGCGGGCCGATTTTCTCGCCGGACTGCGCTTGCAGCACCACGCGGTATTGACTGGCCTGGGTGTAGATCGTTGAAATCTGCCGCTGACCGAACGCGTCGTACAGTGCATCGGTGATATTCGCCACCGACACACCCAGGCGCGAGGCCGCATCGCGGTCAATCACCAGATACACCTGCAAGCCTTTGTCCTGCAAATCACTGGCAACGTCGGTCAGTTCCGGACGTTGCGCCAGTGCCTCGACCAGACGCCCGCTCCATTCACTGAGCAACTCCGAGTCTGGCGACGACATGCTGAACTGGTATTGCGTGCGGCTGACGCGGTCTTCGATAGTCAGATCCTGCACCGGCTGCATAAACAGACGGATGCCGACCAGTTTGTCCAGGTTCGGCTGCAGGCGGGCAATCACTTCCGTGGCGGTGAGATCCCGTTGATTGTGCGGTTTGAGGTTGATCAGCAAGCGGCCGCTGTTGAGCGTCGAGTTGTCGCCATCGACACCGATGTACGACGACAGGCTTTGTACCGCCGGGTCTTCAAGAATGATCTTCGCCAGTTCTTGCTGGCGCTCGCCCATGGCTGCGAAGGAAATCGACTGCGGCGCCTCGGAAATGCCCTGAATCACCCCGGTGTCCTGCACCGGAAAGAAGCCCTTCGGCACGATAATGTAAAGGAACACGGTCAACGCCAAAGTGCCGATAGCGACCAGCAAGGTCAGCGGTTGGTGCTTGAGCACCCAACGCAGCATCCGCCCGTACTCGGCGATCATCCAGTCGATCACTGCGCCACTAGCGCGGTAGAAGCGGCCCTGCTCATGCGGCTCAGGTTCACGCTTGAGCAGACGTGCGCACATCATTGGCGTCAGGGTCAGCGAGACCACCAACGAAATCAGGATCGCTACCGCGAGGGTGATGGCAAATTCACGGAACAAGCGCCCGACCACATCCGCCATGAACAGCAGCGGAATCAGTACGGCGATCAACGACAGGGTCAGGGAAATCAAGGTGAAGCCAATCTGCTTGGCGCCCTTGAGCGCTGCCTGCATGGGGCTGTCGCCCTCTTCGATAAATCGAGAGATGTTTTCCAGCATGACGATGGCATCGTCGACCACAAAACCGGTGGCGATGGTCAACGCCATCAGCGTCAGGTTGTTCACCGAGAACCCGGCGAGGTACATCACGCCAAACGTACCGATCAGCGACAACGGCACGGCCACCGACGGAATGATCGTGGCGCTGGCACGGCGCAAGAACAGGAACGTGACCATGACCACCAGCGCGATGGCGATCAGCAGTTCGTGCTGAACATCGGTTACCGAGGCGCGAATGGTTTGCGTACGATCCGTCAGTACCGTGACATCGAGGCCGGCCGGCAGGTTGTCGGTGATGCTTGGCAGCAGCGCCTTGATCCGGTCGACCACTTCAATGACGTTGGCGCCCGGCTGACGCTGAATGTTCAGCAACACTGCCTGATTCTGGTTGGCCCACGCGGCGAGACGTTCGTTCTCAGCGCCATCGACGATTTCCGCAACGTCCTTGAGCCGCAACGGCGCGCCGTTTTTATACGCGAGGATCAGGTTGGCGTAGTCCTTGGGCGACGTCAGTTGATCGTTGGCGTCGAGCATCGACACCCGGGTCGGGCCGTCGAAGTTACCTTTCGGCTGGTTGACGTTGGAGGCACCGATCAAGGTGCGCACGTCAGACAGATTGAGACTGTTGGCCGCCAAGGCTTCCGGGTTGACCTTGATCCGTACCGCCTGACGCTGACCGCCAGCAATGCTGACCATGCCGACGCCGCTGATCTGGGCGATTTTCTGCGCCATGCGCGTATCGACCAGATCATTAAGTTTGGGCAGCAACATGGTTTTCGAGGTGATGGCCAGGGTCAACACCGGGGTGTCTGCCGGGTTAACCTTGTTGTACACCGGCGGTGCCGGCAAGTCGGTTGGCAGCAGATTGGTCGCAGCGTTGATCGCGGCCTGCACCTGTTGTTCGGCAACATCCATGTTGATGTCGAGGCTGAAACGCAGGGTCAGCACCGACGCGCCGCCGGAGCTGGTCGAGGCCATTTGCGTCAGACCCGGCATCTGCCCGAACTGACGTTCAAGTGGCGCGGTCACGGCGCTGGTCATTACGTCCGGGCTGGCGCCGGGATACAGGGTCATGACGCGGATGGTCGGGTAATCGACTTGCGGCAACGCCGAGACCGGCAGCAGGCGATAAGCGATCAGGCCGGCCAGAACAATGGCCAGCATGCTCAGGGTGGTGGCTACCGGACGGAGGATGAACAGCCGCGAAATGTTCATGCGCCCTTCTTGGCCTTGTCAGTCACGGCAGCGTCTGGCGCGGCGGCAGCCGATTTGCCCTGCAAGTGTTCGGTTGGGGTGGTCGGCACGGCATTGCTGTCGTTGACCACTTCCACTTCACTGCCCTCTTTCAGGCGGTCAGTGCCTTCCAGCACCACACGGTCGCCTGCCGCCAGGCCCTCGGTGATCACGGTGTTATTACCATCGCTGGCACCGATTTTCAGTTGGCGGATGGTGACTTTCTTGTCACCGTCGAGCGCATAAACAAAGGTGCCGTTGGTGCCGAACTGGATCGCAGCAGACGGGGCCAGTACCACGCCTTTGAGGGTGTCGGCCAGCAAGTGCACGTTGACGAACTGATTCGGAAACAGCGCTTGATCGCGGTTGTCGTAACGGGCCTTGAATTTCAGGGTGCCAGTGGCAACGTCGATCTGGTTGTCGAGGCTTTGCAATACGCCAGTGGCTTGCAGTTTGGTGTCGCCACGATCCCACGCTTCGGCCGGCAGTTTGGCGCCGCTGCGGTAGCGGGCGAGCACGGTTTCGAGGCTGTTTTCCGGCAGCGTGAAGGCGACGCTGATCGGTTGGGTCTGGGTGATCACCGCGAGGAACGTGGTGTCGTTGGCCGCCACGAGGTTGCCGACGTCGACCTGACGCAGACCGACGCGACCGGCAATCGGTGCACGGATCTTGGTGAATTCAAGATTGAGCTTGGCGTCGTTGACCGCCGCCTGATTGGTTTTTACCGTGCCCAGATACTGGCCGACCAGCGCTTCGGCGGTGTCCAGTGTCTGCTTGGCAATACTGTCTTCCTTGAACAGACCGCGATAACGCTCGACGTCGACCTGAGCGTTCTTCAATTGCGCCTGATTCTGCAGCAAGGTGCCTTCGGCTTGCAGCAAGGCGTTCTGGTAAGGACGCGGATCGATCTCTGCCAGCAGGTCGCCGGCCTTGACCATCTGCCCTTCTTCGAAATTGATCTTCACCAATTCGCCGCCCACCCGGCTGCGTACATTGATGGTGTTGAGCGCCGTTACCGTGCCCAGCGCCTTGTAATACAGCGGGAAGTCGCCGGTGACCGCCGGCGCCACGCGCACCGGAATCGGCCCGGTACCGCCGCCGAAGCCTGGCCTCATCATCCCCGAACGCCCGGCATGACCGGCCGCCGCCTTATCACCGCCCTCCTTGTGGGCTGAACCGGCCGGCCAGAATTTCCAGCACAGAACAGCGATAACCAACAAGACAAGCAGGCTGATCAGCCAGCGACGGGTGTTGCGGGGGGACGATTGCATGGAGTGATTAACCATTGGGCGCGTGGGCTTCTTTTACGGGAGGCTGAACGATAAGCACTGGTGACGATTAAGCAAAGCAGCTTTACCGGCAATTTACCTTCATCTTACGTTTCAAGGTGTGAGGCAAAACACTGATACACAAATGAAAACGGCCTGGACAGGGCCAGGCCGTTAACAATTGTAAAGCGCTGTGGCAGAGCTTACTTCAGGACGGCCAGAGCAGCGTCGTAGTTCGGCTCTTCAGCGATTTCCTTGACCAGTTCGCTGTGCAGCACGTTGTCGTTCTCGTCCAGCACCACAACGGCACGGGCAGTCAGACCTTTCAGCGGGCCGTCAGCAATGGCCACGCCATAGTTTTCGATGAACTCGGCACCGCGCAGGGTCGACAGGTTCTGTACGTTTTCCAGACCTTCGGCGCCGCAGAAGCGTGCTTGAGCGAACGGCAGGTCAGCGGAGATGCACAGCACGACAGTGTTGGCGACTTCGTTGGCCTGAGCGTTGAACTTGCGCACGGAAGTGGCGCAGGTCGGGGTGTCAACGCTTGGGAAGATGTTGAGGACTTTGCGCTTGCCGGCGAAGTCTTTCAGGGTGACGTCGGACAGATTGCCGGCAACCAGGGAAAAGGCTGGCGCCTTGGAACCGGCTTGTGGCAACTGGCCGTTGACTTGAACCGGATTGCCTTTAAGGGTGACTTGAGCCATGACTTGAGTCCTTCTAACGTTGTGGTTGGAGAGCATGCAAGAAGCGGAAGTTAACCACGAAATTGTCCGACGACCTATGCCCAAAATGAAATTGTCAGGTGCCGACGCGCGAAATTGTATACAACCCGAGATCACGGTAGGAGCTGCCGAAGGCTGCGATCTTTTGATCCTCGAAACAAAATCAAAAGATCGCAGCGTGCCGCAGCTCCTACACGGGGATGCGGGCGATCCTGATTTTTTTCAACCATGCTGTCGATTCATGTCTGGCCCGTTCGATTAAGCAGTGAACCCCACACTTTTCGGAGTAACCGCCATGCGATTCATGATCCTCGTAAAAGCCAGCGCCGATTCGGAAGCCGGCGTCATGCCCAGTGAAGAACTGCTCACCGCGATGGGCAATTTCAACGAGGAACTGGCCAAGGCCGGCATCCTTGTCGAAGCGGACGGTTTACACCCGAGTAGCAAAGGCGCCCGTGTGCGCTTCTCCGGCGACAAACGTACGGTGACTGATGGCCCTTTCATCGAAACCAAGGAATTGGTCGCCGGGTATTGGATCTGGGACGTTAAATCCAAGGAAGAAGCCATTGAGTGGGTCAAGCGCTGCCCGAATCCTATGCCGGGCACCGATTCCGACATCGAGATTCGCCAGATATTCTCAGCTGAAGACTTTGGCGCAGAGTTCACTCCTGAGGCTCGCGCCCAAGAAGAGCGCATCCGCGACCAAGCAAAGAAAAACAGCTAAACCCCTCATGCCCCCTGTAGGAGCTGCCGAAGGCTGCGATCTTTTGATCTTGCCCGTA